>DATAMU010000225.1:0-4116 GCA_036266605.1 Candidatus Acidiferrum sp.
CTCGTGAGGGTTCGATGTTGCTCCAATTTCTGTTGTGCTTTCTGATCGATCACTTGAATTTGTCGGTGAGCGTTTCGCTGGCGATGGTCCAGATGAATGCCGCGATGATTGCGGCGGGATTGTTCGCGTTTATCGGGTTGCGGTTGCGCATGGATGCGCGTGCGCGGGGACGGCGGTTGGCGGCCGCGCTTTTGATTTGGTGAAGGGTCTGAGTGCGAAGCCAATTCGCGTCGGTCAGGACCTTATCGAGAAATAGATTTTACGGCTGGGCGTTTGGGGCGCAGCGATGCTGCGCCCGTACACAATCTTGCTGAACGTTATGAATACAGCCCGCGAGACGACCTTCGAAGCTCAGGGTAAACCGGCGCTACCGGGATGCGGCGTTCGGATGCGGCGCTAGACTTCTTCTTCGGCGTGGACCAGGTCGCCGTGCGTGGCTTTGTGCGCGTCGATTACTTTTTGCGCCAACTCGTTGGGGACGTAATCGTAGTGATCGAACTCCATCGAGTAAGTGGCGCGGCCTTGCGTTTTCGACGTGAGGTCGGTGGCGTAGGTCAGCATTTCGGCGAGAGGAACTTTCGCTTTGATGATTACGTTGTGGCCGCGGGATTCACTGCCGGCGATACGTCCGCGACGTGCGCTGAGATCACCCATCAAGTCGCCCGAGTATTGATCGGGCGCATAGACCTCGACGTTCATCACTGGCTCGAGGAGCGCCGGCTTCGCTTGCTTCATCGCCTCCTTGAAAGCGAGCGAGCCGGCGATCTTGAACGCCATGTCGGAAGAATCGACGTCGTGATATTTGCCGTCGTAGAGCGTGGCGCGGAAATCGACGACGGGGAATCCGCAGAGGTAGCCGCGCGCGGCCGCGTCACGAATCCCCTTTTCGACTGAGGGAATCCAATTGCGCGGGATCGCGCCTCCGAAGACATCATCAATAAATTCAACGCCTTTGCCCCGTTCGATGGGCTCCATCTTGATACGGCACACACCGAACTGGCCGTGACCTCCGGATTGCTTTTTGTGTTTGCCCTCGGCGTCGGCTTTGCCGCGAATCGTTTCGCGATACGGTACTTTCGGCGGCTTGAGCGTGAGATCGACGTGGTAGCGCTTGTGGAGTTTGGCGACGACGACTTCGATGTGCTGCTGGCCAGAGCCGGCGAGGAGAAATTCCTTTGTTTGGGGATCGCGCGAGAAACGAAGAGCGGCGTCTTCTTCGAGAATCTTGTGGATCGAGATGCCGATTTTGTCCTCGTCGGCGCGGGTTTTTGGCTCGACCGCGAATGTGATCGACGGTTCGGGGATTTGCGCCCGACTATAGAAAATCGGCGCCGCTTTGTCGCCTAAGGTTTCGCCCGTGGTGGTTTCTTTCAGCTTGGCGATGGCGCCGATGTCGCCGGCGTGGAGCTCCTGCACTTCATTGAGTTGCTTGCCTTGGACGACAAGCGTGTGTTGCAAGCGCTCGGGCGTGGAACGATTGAAATTCACGAGAGTCGCGTCGTTTTTGAGTACGCCGCTTTTCACCTTGAAATAGTTGATGCGGCCGGCGAACGGATCGGCGAGCGTCTTGAAGACGAAGACGGAAACGGGCTGGTTGTCGTCATATTTGCGCTCGATGCGATCGCCTTTGCCGGTCGGCTCGTTGAAGCCGATCTGAGAATGCTCGTCGGGGTGCGGGAAGCAATCGGCGATGAAGGTAAGCAGGCTCGCGGTTCCGACGTTGTGCAGCGCGGAGACCATCAGCACGGGGAAAATCTTTTCGGCGACGATGGCTTTGCGCACTCCGGGAATCAGATCGTGAATCGGAATCGTGCCTTCGCGGAAAAATTCATCCATTAACGCGTCGTCGCCTTCGGCGATCATCTCGACGAGTTTTTCGTGCGCTTCCTTTGCTTCGTCAGCGAGCGCGGCGGGAATTTCTTCGATGGTGGGCTGGCCCTCGCCGTCGGGTTTGTACATATGCGCTTTCATGCTGACGAGGTCGATGACGCCGCGGAAGCCGCGCTCGGTTCCGATCGGTAGTTGCAGAGCGACGACGTTGCGGCCAAACACCTGTTCGAGCGACTCCATTGCGCGCTCAAAGCTCGAGAGCTCGCGATCCATCCACGTGAGGACAAACGCGCGCGGAATATCGTACTCGGTGCAGTAATCCCAAACCTTTTCCGTGGTGACTTGCGCGCCGACGTGAGCATCGACGGTGATCAGCGCGGCATCGGCGCCGATGAGGGAGGCTTTCGCTTCGTTGATGAAAGTGGAGTAGCCGGGGAGATCGATGAGATTGATTTTTACTTTGTCGCCGGAGCAGAGAGTGCAGGGCCATTCAGCATACGCGAGGCCGGTTTGAATCGAGATTTTTCTGCCGATTTCTTCTTCGTCCCAGTCGGTGGTGGTGGTGCCTTCCGCAACTTTTCCCCAACGCGGTGTCATTCCCGCAGTGAAGAGCAACGACGACACGAGTTGCGTCTTGCCTGTGCCGCCGTGGCCTACAATGCCCACGTTTCGGATGTCCTTGGTGAGATACGTTTTCATGCAGACCTCCTCATTTGCGATCCGGCGTCAAGGCCGGGATCGAGCGGCGAGGTCCGCCCAGAGGGCTGAAGGCGCGGGCCTGCGCCTAATTTGATTTGAGGGAGGAGAACGTGGCCTCGACCTGGGTCCTCGCAGGTGCGAGGGCGAAGGTGTTGCGAAATCTGTCCCTGGTAACGTTCCCCAGCGAGCGGATGCTAGCACACGGATTTAGAGTGGGCAATCGTGGGCGCCGTGAGACACTTCGCGTTCAAGTTGTGAGCGGTTGCAGGAAGGAGCGAACAGGAATAAATTGCTGCGTACTAAAAATGCTCGGCTGGCTGCGGGCGTGGTGTCTCTGATACGGAGCGCGAGGAGGGTCGCGTTTGTTTTCGTTAATTTGGGGGCTGGTAAAGCCGTACCGCGGGAGTTTGGCGGTGGTGCTGGTGGCGATGGTGCTGCAGATGGCAGCGACTGTCGCGGCGCCCTGGCCGCTGAAGGTTGTGCTCGACAACGTTGTGGGCGAGCACAAGTTGCCGCATTGGCTTAGCGATTTGCTCGCGCCGTTTTTTCATCACGGGACGAAGATGGAGATTGCCGCGGCGGCGGCGATCGCGTTGGTGGTGATTGCGTTAGTTGGTGCGATCGCGTCGGGCATCGCGAACTATTACACCGCGAGCGTTGGGCAATACATTGCGAACGATTTGCGGCTGCGCACTTACGACCACCTGCAGCAGCTTTCCCTGAATTATTACAGCGAACACGATTTGGGCACGCTGCTGAGCACGCTGACGGCGGACGTGCAGACGATTCAGAGTTTTGCGTCGGGTTCGACGCTGGATATCGTCGTGGATTTGCTGACGATCATCAGCATGCTGGCGATCATGTTTTTTCTGAATTGGGATTTCACGCTGATCGCGGTGGCAATTACACCGTTCATGCTGGTGATTATTTCGCGCTTCAAGAAAGCAGTGAAGAAGGCTCAGAAGGAAGTGCGGAAGCAGCAGAGCAACATCGTGACGGTGGTGCAGCAGGGGCTCGAGTCGGTACGCGTGATCAAGGCGTTTGGCCGGCAGGACCTCGAACAGGAGGAGTTGAGCGAAGTCAGCAAAGCGACGGTGGATGCGTCGCTGAAGGCGCGGCGGGTGAAGGCTATGTTGTCGCCTCTCGTGACGGTTGTCGTCGCGCTTTGCACGGCGTTTGTTTTGTGGCGCAGCTCTTCGCTGATTTTGAAGGGAACGATGACGGCGGGCGCGCTCACCGTTTTTCTGTCGTACCTGGCGCAGTTTTTCAAGCCGGTGAAAGATTTGGCGACGATGACGAACACGATCGCGCAGACGGCGGTGGGCGTCGATCGGATTCAGGCGATTCTGGATGCGAGCGATGTGATTCCAGAAAAGGCCGACGCGATCGACTGCGGTCCGCTGAAGGGCAACATCGATTTCGAAAACATCGTCTTTGGATACAACAAAGATGCATGCGTTTTAAAAGGTGTGAGTTTCAAGATTGCGGCCGGCCAGATGATTGGCGTTGTTGGCCCGACAGGAAGCGGCAAGTCTACGATCGTCAGCCTGATTCCGAGATTTTACGACCCGAATTCGGGACGAGTAA
>DATAMU010000226.1:0-1752 GCA_036266605.1 Candidatus Acidiferrum sp.
ATACCCCGTCGAACGCAACTACCGCGACGCCCGCATCACCGAAATCTACGAAGGCACCAGCGAAATCCAGCGCCTCGTCATCTCCTCCTGGGTCCTGAAGCAGTAGGAACCGAATCTTCAAGCATGTCTAGAACGCCAAGCCCAATCGCGTAGAGGCGCAGCACCGCTGCGCCTCAGCTTGCCCGGGCGCAATGATCGTCTCGCTTCGCTTTTTCCTTCGCGCGACTCACCTGTCATTCCGACCGGAGCGAGCCGACGCTTTTTCTTTCACGTTCGCTCCTGCGAACGTGTCGGCTCGCGCAGTGGAGGTACTCTGCGCATTGCGCTTCGCGATGAATCTCTCTTCGATCAATCCGTCGAAGCATTTTTCTTCTTCGTTGTTTCTTTCTTCCCTTTCGACTTTCAACTGTCGACTGTCAACCTCCTTTCCTGAACGGAACACGGATCACGCGTCATGAAACACGCATCAACTCGCCGTAGTATTCTGCTTCCGTGCTCGATCTCGACTGCGGCCAAGATTTTTCCATCGACAACGACGAAGACTTCTTCGCCGCTCTCCCTCCCCGCCCCGCCGTCGTTCTCCTCCAACTTCGTTCAAAAAACGCGGAAAGCGCCGAACCCCTCCTCATCCGCACACAAGATCTTCGGAAACGCATGCAGCGCCTACTCGGCCCGCCAGATCCCACAACCAAACGCCTCAACCTCCGCGATCTAACGCAACAAATCCGCTACCGCCTCGCCGGCTCAAAATTCGAGCAATCCTTCGTCTACTACCAAAACGCCAAGCATCATCTCCCGCACCGTTACACGAAGGTCATGCGGCTAAGGCCACCAGCCGTGTTAAAAGTCACCCTCAAGAACGCCTACCCGCGCTGCATCGTCACGCGCCGCATCTCCGTTGATTCCACCGGCGCGCCATCCGCCGGCACCTATTACGGCCCCTACCCTTCCCGCAAATTCGCTCTCGCGCTCGCCGAACGCATCCTCGATTTCTTCAAAGTCCGCCGCTGCCAAATCAAAATCCGCCGCGACCCAACGTTTCCCGGCTGCCTCTACTCCGAAATGAAAATGTGTCTCGCGCCGTGCTTCGCCGGCTGCTCCAAAGAGGAATACGACGCCGAAGTCAGCAAACTCGTCCAATTCCTCGACACCGACGGCAATTCCCTGCGCGCCGCCATCGAACTCGAACGCGAAAAAGCCAGCGACGATCTCGACTTCGAGCGCGCCGCCACAATTCACAAGCGCATCGAAAAACTCGACGACGCCCTTCGTGGAAAGCCCGATCTCGCGCGCCGCATTCAGGATTTAAACGCCGTCATCCTCCAGCGCTCCGCCGAAGACCAAACTATCGCCGCATTCGCCATCCGCGGCGGACGATTCTCCGATCCCTGCTACATCCGCTTCGCCGAAATCGCCGGCCAGCCTCGCTCCGCCGAACAAATTTTTCGCGATTATCTCGAACCGAAAATGAGTGCGAGCGCGGACGCAGTGAGCGCGGCGGACGCCGCGACCTCCACGTCCACCGATGATGCAAACTCAACTCCGATAATCGCGATGCCAACTGCCGCCGCCAGCCGCACCGAACTCGGCGAACATTTGTGGCTTCTGGCTCGCTGGTATTACAGTAATCCCCGCGAAGGCGAAATCTTCTTCCATGAAAAGGATTGGCCCTATCGCAGAATCCTGCGCGCCTGTTCGCGCCTTCTGTTACCGAAAGAAAGCGAACCCGCCGCATCCAAAAAACCCGAAACT
>DATAMU010000227.1:0-2035 GCA_036266605.1 Candidatus Acidiferrum sp.
GATCGAGAATGTTGGCTTGCACAGCGGCACCGAGAGCGACCACTTCGTCGGGGTTGAGTTCGGTGTGTGGCTTGCGACCGAAATAGTTTTCGACGGTGGCGCGGATGAGCGGAGTGCGCGTTGTGCCGCCGACGAGGACGACTTCGTCGATTTCGCTGGGCTTGAGATGCGCGTCGGCTAGAGCCTGCTTCACCGGGCCCATCGTGCGATCGACGATGGGTTTGATGATGGCGTCGAAATCGGCGCGCGTTAAATCGTGAGCGAAGATGGCGCCACCGGGGAGCGCGAATCGGACGCTGGCTGTCTGCGAATCTGAGAGCTGGTGCTTCGCGGTGATCAGTGCCTTGCGGAGTTCTTGTGCAAGTTCTGGTTGGCTGGCTACGTCGACCTTGTGATGCTCTTGAATTTTCGCGCGGATCAGCGCTTGCAGAACATTGTCGATGTCGTCGCCGCCGAGGTGCGTGTCGCCGTTCGTGGAGAGAACTTGATAGATGTCGCCTTCGCTGGTGGAGATCAGCTTCAACACTGAGATGTCGAAGGTGCCGCCGCCGAGATCGTAGACGGCGACGTGGCCGCGCTGCTTTTCGTGAAGACCATATGCAAGAGCTGCAGCCGTCGGCTCGTTGACGAGACGCAGAACTTCGAGTCCCGCGATTTTGCCGGCGTCTTTTGTGGCTTGACGCTGCGCGTCGTTGAAATACGCGGGGACAGTAACAACCGCGCGATCGACTGGTTCACCGAAATGAGCTTCCGCCCAATTTTTCAGCTCGCGCAAAATGAATGCGGAAATTTCGGGTGGCGTGAACGTTTTGTCGCCAAGTTTGACGCGGATTACGTTTTTGCTGGATGGATCGATGCGGAACGGAAATAGTTTTAACTCGTCTTGAATGTCGGCGACGCCGCGGCCCATGAGGCGCTTTACGGAATAGATGCTGCGATCCGGTTGCGTGAGTAATCGGCGACGGGCGGGCTCTCCAACAATGACGCTTCCGTCGGCGTCAACGCTCACAACTGACGGACACAGCGGGCTGCCACTTGGACCGACGATGCACTTCGGCGCGTTCGTCGCCGGGTCGATGTATGCGACGAGGCTGTTTGTTGTACCGAGATCAATTCCTACGATTCTTCCCATGTCTTAGGCTAATTCCTTTGCGACGCTGTTTACCAGGTTGCGGATGTAGGAGCGGCGGTTCAATAGTTCGTTCAAGCGTATTTTGATCGCATCACGATCTGCGTCGGACGCGTTTGCGTCGATGGCAGCGTCCCACTGTTTTGCGGCGGCGAAGAGTTGTTGATCGACTTCGAGCAGCTTTTGCTGGAAGTTGGTTTCGGCGATTTCGAGTTTCGACTTGAGGCTCTCGAGATTGCCGCCGCTGGATTTTGCTTCGCGCAATTCGTCGAGAGATTCGTTTAGCTCGAAGACTTCTTCGAGCAGTTCGGGCGGGGCTTGTTGCTTCTGCTCGCCTTCTTTGCGGGCGCCTTCGATTTCGAGGAGATATTCGACGCGGGCGACGGGGTCGCGAAGGACGCGGTAGGCGTCGTTGAGGGCGGAACTGCGCTTGAGCGAGTCGGCTTGTTCTTCGACGCTGGCGTTGACGAAGTTGTCGGGGTGGAGCTTCCAGCTGAGTTGCAGGAACTTCTGTTCGAGGCCGGGCATTTCGATCCAGAGCTTGCGGGGGAGACTGAAAACCGCAAAATAATCTTGCCGCTCTGGAGCTTTAGAAGGAGTTGCCATCGGATTTACGCTTTCGCTCAAACTTACAAAACCTCACGCAGAAAACAAAAAAAGTGGCGGGCGATGGGCTGCCGGCCACTTCAACACCACTTAGGTTCGCTTCACTGTACCGGCGGAAACGCCAGACCGGATTACGCGGTGAACGAACTGCCGCAGCCGCAGCTTCGCGCGGCGTTGGGATTCTGGAAAACGAATCCCTGGCGCATCAAAGTTTCTTCGTATTCGAGGACAGTGCCGGCAAGATAGAGCAGGCTCTTGGGATCGACGAAGATACGGGCGCCGAATTCCTCGAAGATTTTG
>DATAMU010000228.1:0-8810 GCA_036266605.1 Candidatus Acidiferrum sp.
GCTTGCCTACTGGCAAAACGTCAACGAAGAGATCAACTATCGCCGCTTTTTCACCATCAACGATCTCGTCGGCCAGCGGATGCAAGATCCGCTGGTTTTTGAAGCCACGCATGCGCTGATCTTTCGCATGATCGAACAAAACATCCTGGACGGCCTGCGCATCGACCACATCGACGGCTTGCGCGATCCGCTCGGCTATCTGCGCCAGCTGAACGAACGCGTCTGTGTAGCAATCAATCATGCCGCACCCTGCGAGGACTCGACGGCTTCCGAAAGCGGAGGCAATCCGCGCCTTCCGATCTTCGTCGA
This sequence comes from Candidatus Acidiferrum sp., assembly GCA_036266605.1. Taxonomy (GTDB): domain Bacteria; phylum Acidobacteriota; class Terriglobia; order Acidiferrales; family UBA7541; genus Acidiferrum. Next base: position 310 of record DATAMU010000228.1, read on the forward strand.
AAAAATCCTTGCTCGTCACGAACGACTACCCAATATCTGGCCCGTGACCGGCTCAACCGGCTATGACTTCGCGAACGCCATCGGCGCGTTCTTCGTCGATCCAAAAGGCGCACGCCAAATCGAGAACGTATATTCGCGCTTCATTGGCAAAGAAATCGCCTACGACGATCTTCTCTACCAAAAGAAAAAACTCGTCATGTCGATTTTGCTCGGCGTCGAAATCCGCGCAGCCGGGCAACAGTTTCAAATGCTCGCCCGTGGCGACCGCTACGCGCGCGAAATCCCTCGGCTCGAGCTGAATCAGGTCTTGATCGAGGTGACCGCGCAACTTTCGGTCTATCGCACCTACATCAGCAATCTCGACGTCGCGGACGAAGACAAACGCCGCATCGAACATGCGATCGAACGCGCGCGCATCAAAGCGCCGCAACTCAGTTCGCAAGCGTTCGATTTTTTTGCCGATGTGCTCCTGCTCCGAAATCGGCCGCACCTTTTGCCCGGCCAACGCGAAGCTCGGCTGGCGTTTGTCATGCGCTGGCAGCAATTTACAGGGCCGATCATGGCAAAAGCGTTCGAAGACACGTTCCTTTACGTTTTCAACCCGCTGATTTCATTGAACGAGGTCGGCGGCGATCCGCGCCCATCCACGGCGCCTGCCGCAGATTTTCCCGGCTACATCAAGACGCGCCAAAAAGATTGGCCGAACGCGATGAACGCGTCCACGACGCACGACACTAAACGCGGCGAAGATGTCCGTGCCCGCGTCAATGTCCTATCAGAAATTCCAGAGGACTGGCAGAGGCATATCGATCGATGGTCGAAGCAGAACGAGGCTCATCGTAAAACGATCGACGGCGCAGCTGTGCCAGACCGAAACGAAGAAATCTTCCTGTACGAGACTCTGCTCGGCGCGTGGCCATTCGACGATAACCACGCGTCGTTCGCAGGCCGATTGAAGGAATACGCGATCAAAGCAACGCGGGAGGCCATGGTTCACACGCGTTGGACGCGCCCCAATTTGAAACACGAACAAGCCCTCGAGCGATTTATTTCCGCAATTCTCAAGCCAGGCGCGACGAACAAATTTCTTGCTGACTTCACCGCGTTTCAGAAACGGATCGCGTTCTACGGCATGGCGAACGGCCTCGCGCAAACACTCCTCAAGATTGCGTCGCCTGGAGTTCCCGATTTCTATCAGGGCTCTGACTTGTGGGATTTTCGGCTGGTCGATCCAGACAATCGGCGCCAGGTAAACTTCGAAGAGCGTCAACAAGCGTTGACCAAGCTCCGTGCTCTAAACGAAGCTCCGTCTCCGTCTTATGTCGAGGTTGCCAGAAACTGGCGCGACGGCAGCATCAAGCTGTACGTGATTTGGAAGGCGCTACAACAGCGCGCCCAGCACCCCGACCTCTACTCCGACGGCGAATTTCTCACACTCGACGTTCGCGGCAAGCGCGCCGAGCACATTTCGGCGTTCGCCCGTCGTCTACAAAAGGTTTGGTCGGTGATTGTTGTGCCGCGGTGGCTAGCGCGCGCCGGGTTTCCTTTGCCACCTCAGGGTTCCGGAAAGTTTTGGGGAGACACAACCATACAACTGCCGAAAGCCGCGCCGACCGAGTGGAAGAATGCGTTTACAAATGAGGTCGTACAATCTCAAAAGAAAAACGGATCCTCATTAATTCGAATGGAAGACTTGGCTCAATTCCCGGTTGCCTTACTGACGGGCGAAGTTTCTCGAAAAGGGGGACGATCACAGCGATAGCAGTTTGCCGATCCCCTGTAGCGGAATTCCTACCCACGTCGGCCGATTGTTCAACTCGTAGCCGAGCTCATAGATGGCTTTCTCCAGCAAATGCAATTCGAGCACGGTTTTGATCTCAGCCTGCGTCGCGGGCAAATAAGCAGCATCCTTCGCCGTTGCGAAATACTTCCCCAGGTATCTCTCGGCTACCCACGAATTCCACGCTTCCGCCCAGACACCCATCCGCGCCACGTCATCGCCCTGCACACGATCTTCGCCCAACAGCGGCGCGAACGCAGCGTAGTGAAACGACCGCAACATACCCGCAACATCCTGCAACGGCGAGCGTTTCACCCTTCGTTCCTCGATTGAACGCGCAGGCTCGCCTTCGAAATCGATGATCACGAAGTCGCTCTCCGTCCTCAAAACCTGGCCGAGGTGGTAGTCCCCGTGAATGCGCGTCCGCATCGCGCGAATCGGTTCGCGCAGCGCGACATTGAAGCGCGCCGCAATTTCACTTTCGCACGCAGCCAGTCTTTCCGCCTTGCTGCGCCACTCAGTCGGCAAGTATTTCATTTTGTCACGCAGCAACGAGAAGACGCGAACAAGCAGCCCGCTCACGGACTGTTCCAGCGCCTGCTGCGACTCCATCGTGAACGGCTCGGGAGCAAAAGCTGGATCGCTTGCATTCGACGCCAAAGCCAAATGCATCTCCGCAGTGCGCTGCCCCAACAGTTCCGCAGCTGCCAGATACGTCTCGACGGCACTCTTCGCGACGCCTGGCACAACATCGCCGCTTGTGCCCGTTGAAGCGACGCCAGTGACCGTACTCGCCGCCGTTCCAGCCTTCGTGGTCTTTCGCACTTCATCGTAGTAATTGGCAAGCGCCTTCAGCGTGAATCCCCACGCATCGCCCTGATTCTCCACAAACTTTTGCAGCATGCCCTGCGCCATAGGCTTACCATCGCGCGCCTGATACTCCAACGTCCCCGCAAGCGGCGGCACACTCTTCAACGACGTCTTCTCTGTCAGGAACTGCCCGATCTCAAGATCGGGATTGATCCCTTCCTGGATTCGCCGAAAGAATTTGAGGATTAGCTTATTGCCGTAAATTATCGAAGTGTTGCTCTGCTCTGCACCGACTGGCTTTGGCGTGAGACTCGCCACCGGTTCTCGCGAAAGCTTCGAATACGCGGTTGTCTGTAGCCCGCGGAGCTCACCCATTTCACCGCCAACAGCACTTCCCTTTTCGATGAGTTCAGCCAGCGCCGTCAGGAACGCAACATGCTTCAAACCATCTGCCAGCATGATCGAGCCGCCGTCTGGCCCCGGCACTTTCAATCCTTCTGCACCCGCGCCTTCAGAACGAGCCAGCGGAATCGCGTAAAATTCATCCGCACCATCGGCGTAATGAACGCTCGCGACAAAAATAAACGCGTTCCCGCCGCTCACCGGAATCGGCAACGTATCAACGACCTCAACTGACGCAATCTTCCGCGCCTTCCCGCCAAACCATCTCTGCTTCAAAAAATAGTCGGGGAGCTGTGCTTCGAGGGCTGTTTGTAAAGTAGATGCCATTTTCTTCCCCGCACCGACCTCGGCCATAGTCGCCTCCTAATAGGTACAGGTTCGATTCACCAGGTCGGTGCGTGGTCGCAATCTCTAGAGTGGCTGCAGCTCGTCGGAATCGTCCGGCTTTTTCTCCGCCAGCGACCGCTCCAGAATTTTGCGAGCCAAATCCTGCCCACCGAGCCCAAATGCAATTGCCAATCCGAGCATGCATCCACCAAGAACGATCGAGAAGGCTGCTAGGACGGTCTGACGCGCAACGCTCAGTTCGTCCAGCGCCATCGTGATCGCCAGAATCCAGATGATGAACCGGACCGACCAGCTGAACAACATCGCCGAACCATAACCTCGGTTCACCGAAGCCAGCAGAACCGCCCGCGACAGAAAGTTTGCGATGACCAAACCCAAAAACAGAATCAACATCGCAACTACGATTTCTGGCAGCAACCGCAACAGCCGCGAGATTTGCTCCTGCAGCCCTGCGATGTTCAAAACGCTGATGCCCACCAGAATGAAGCCCAGCAGCGTGATCCAAAACACCGACCGGCTCAGCACCTCCGTCATCGACGGCAGCGCCGCCATTCGGAGAACCTTCGACGCCCCCGCTTCTTCCGACAATCGGTCCAGCTTCGTCAGCCGCAAAATCATTCGCGCCACGTATTTGAACGCATACGCCACCAGCACGCCCGTAATTACGATGACGAGCATCACGACCAGGCGTGGCAAGAACTGCGCGATCATTTGCGCCATGTTTTGGTAAGCCTGTTGCAATCCCTGGATGATCGTGTCTTTCATCGTTTCACCTCAGCTTTTCGCCTTCCAGCGCTCGATCAGATACGGCTTCTGTTTTTCGAACTCGAGACAGAGCGCTTCCGTGTCGGCTTCCATTTCTTCGGGGGTTGATTGAGCATGGTCCACCAAAAATGAGAAGAGCTGTCCGCGATACAGCGGAACGAGCGACTGCAAAATGTGGTCGCGCGCGATCGAAGTTCGGTGATACGCCGCCGCGAAGTCGTACAGGATGCGAACCCATAGCTCCGACGGGAAGTCGAATTGATCGATGTCCTTAGCGGCGATCTGCTTCAACTGCGCGAGCGTATCCTTCGCCAGAATTGACTTCAAGACATCCTGCAAACTCTGCACACCCGTGCGGAATAGCTCAAAGCTCTTGTCCTGTCGCGCCGGCGCATCCTCCGGCGTCAACTCATGGTCGGAGCCGAAAGTCTGTACGCTCTCCGTACCGTTCCGATCAAGCCAGTGATCCTGGAACCTATCGCAGCAATAAAACAGGTTGCCGACCGTCTGGCGAATCGTCTCGATGATGTCTGGGCCGCCGGGAGTCGCGGTTCTTGGGCCCAGATACGACTGGCTGCACTTCAGCCCGTTGCAGATCGCATTGACCGCCATCCACGCTTCCGGCCGCGCTCGCACCGCCTCGTCCATCGGTTGCGATGCACATTCCGTCGCAAGCCTTCCTGAGAATCCCCACTCATCGGCGTACATTTCGCGAATGCGCACGCCGAACACCGCACGGCTCATCGGATACAACAGATTGCGTGCAAGCAACCCTTGAAATTTCGTGCGGGAATATAACGGCGCAACAAAAGCAAAGTCCTGCCGATAGGCAGGACGCAGCAGATTCGCCACCCAAGCGGGGTCGAGAGTGGACGACGCCGGCGATACGACCGCGCACGCCTTTACTCGCAACAAGTCCGCTGCGGAAAAAACAATCTTGAGTGCCGCGCCTTGAGACGCCGTTCGCCCATACTGCGTCGTGACGCGATGCACGGTCCTGAGCGACGTGATGCCCCGCCGAATCGAATCCTTCTTCCCATTTAAGTTTGCGACGATTTGTTGCGTCTGATCGGAAGATCCGCCGTCTACTGCCAGAATTGCGACCCGATCGCGCACAAAATTCTGCTGATAACTGTCCTCGATCGCCTGGATGGTCTGCCCGATCGTCCCTTCGTTGTTATACGTCGGGATCGCCACGAGCAAATCCGCCTCGCCAACGCTCATCAACTGGCGAAGTAGATCTTCCGAGAGTAGGCTTTCGTCGGCCAAAAAGGTCCGCTCCTGCTCAGCTATCACTTATCAGAGTGCAGCAATCAGGGAAACTCTAGAAATTTACACTCGGCGCTTGGCGAGTTCAAAGTTCAAATACGTCGCAATCGGAACCAAAAGAATTGATACGGCGCGAGCGTCAATAAATAAGGTAATTCTCCGATTCGCGGAAACAAGTTCCTGCCAAACATTTCGATCGGAATATGCCCTTTGAAGCTCTGCAAGTTTAGCTCGACGGCTTGGGCAGAACTCGACAAATTATTGACCACCAGCACCTTTTCTTCGCCCAACTGCCGGATGTACGCCAGCACACGGTGGTTTGACGGGCTCAGAAAGTCGATGGAGCCCCGGCTGAACACACGGAACGAGTTTCGTGTCTGAATGACCGATTTTGTCCACGACAACAGCGAATGTTCTGTGCGCCGCTGCGCTTCGACGTTCACCGACTGATACCCATATACCGGATTCGAAATCAGCGGTGAGTACAGCCTTTCTGGGTCCGACGCCGAAAATCCCGCGTTCCAGCCGCCATTCCACTGCATCGGCGTTCGAACTCCGTTGCGATCGCCAAGGTAAACGTTGTCCCCCATGCCGATTTCGTCGCCGTAGTAGATGATCGGAGTTCCCGGCATCGATAGCAGCAACCCATTCAGCAATTCGATGCGCCGCCGATCGTTCTCGAGCAACGGCGCCAATCGCCGTCGAATCCCGAGATTGATTCGCATCGTCTTGTCGTTCGCGAACGAGTCGTACATGTAGTCGCGCTCGATGTCGGTGACCATCTCGAGCGTCAGCTCATCGTGGTTGCGCAAAAACACGCACCACTGGCAGTTGTCGGGAATCTGCGGCGTCTGCTCCAGAATTTCGATGATCGGCTTGCGATCTTCCAGCTTGACCGCCATGAACATCCGCGGCATCAACGGAAAATGGAACGCCATGTGAAATTCGTCGCCCGTGCCTTGACCGAAATAATCGCGCACGTCCGCCGGCCACATATTCGCCTCGGCCAACAACATCTTCCCTGGATACGCATCGTCAAGCCGCGCCCGCAGATCCTTGATGACCGCGTGCGTTTCCGGCAAGTTCTCGCACGACGTTCCTTCGCGCTCGACCAGATACGGCACCGCGTCCAGCCGAAATCCATCGACCCCAATGTCGAGCCAGAACTTCATCACTTCCCACACCGCTTCGGTCACAGCGGGGTTATCGAAGTTTAAGTCCGGCTGATGACTGAAAAACCGGTGCCAGTAATACGATTTCGAAATCGGGTCCCACGACCAGTTCGACATCTCCGTGTCAAGAAAGATGATGCGAACGCCTTTATACCGGTCGTCGGTATCGCTCCACACATACCAGTCGCGCTTCGGGTTATCTCGCGAGCTGCGTGCTTCCTGAAACCAAGGGTGCTGATCCGAAGTGTGGTTCACCACCAGTTCAGTGATCACGCGAATCTTCCGGCTGTGCGCTGCATTCAAAAATGTTTTGAAGTCTTCAATTGTGCCGTAGGTGGGATTCACCGACGTGTAGTCGGCGATATCGTATCCATCGTCGCGCAGCGGCGAAGGATAAAACGGCAGCAGCCAAATCGCATTGATCCCGAGTTCCTGCAGGTAGTCGAGCTTGTTCGTCAGCCCGCGAAAGTCGCCGACACCGTTGCCGTCGCTATCGCAAAACGTCCGCACGTGAAGCTGATAGATGACGGCATCTTTGTACCAGAGCTTGTCGTCCTGCGGGGCCAACGATTGCTCTCCTGATGGTATTCCCGCCGACACGCAAACGGGCCGATCACTTCACGGTTCGCAGAGAATACTGCATCCATCTGAACCGTAACTCTTTATCCGATCGAATGTACTTGAAAAATATGCGCCGGAAGCACCGACGGATTCAAATCCACAAAATTTCTCGACCCGTGCCAAACGTAACGCGCATCCGTCAACAAATCATGAACCTGGTATGACTCTTCCGAGCCCAGCCCCAGCTTTTTCACGTCAACGTTGACCCAGCCGGCCTGCCGGTTGTGTGGATCAAGATTCACCACAACCAGAATCATATTCGACCGATCTTCCGTCACCTTACTGTACGCGATGAGCTGCGAATTATCGACCGGGTGAAACGCCAGCCCCAGCATCTGCTGCAGCGCCGGGCTGTTCTTTCGAATCCGATTTACGTGAGTAATCAGGTCCCGCAGGCTATTGGGATTGTGAATGTCCCAAACTCGAATTTGATACTTCTCGGAATCGAGGTACTCCTCGCTGCCTTCGCGCACCGGACGACCTTCGCATAATTCATATGCCGGCCCGTAAATCCCGTAGCTTGCGCTCAGCGTCCCCGCCAGAATCAGCCGCGTCATAAATCCAGCGCGCCCGCTCTTCTGCAAATACTCGTTCAAAATGTCTGGCGTATTCGGCCACAGATTCGGTCGAAAATATTCGAACACGCCAAAATCTTTCATCTCCTCAAAATATTCCGTCAGCTCAAAACTCGAATTCTTCCACGCAAAATACGTATACGACTGCGTAAATCCCAGCTTCGCCAGCTGATACATCACCTTCGGCCGCGTGAACGCCTCCGAGAGAAAGATAGTCTCCGGATGCTCCTTCTTCACCTCGCCGATCACCCACTCCCAAAACGCGAACGGTTTCGTGTGCGGATTGTCCACGCGAAACACCCGAACACCCTGCGCAATCCAATAATCGAAAACGCTCTTCAGCTCCGCCCACAATTCCCGAGCGCCCGCGCCCTCAAAATTGAATGGATAAATATCCTGATATTTCTTCGGCGGATTCTCGGCATACTGCACCGTCCCATCCGGCCGCTCGCGAAACCAATCCCGGTGCTCCTTCACATACGGATGATCCGGCGCGCACTGAAAGGCGATGTCGAGCGCAATATCTATTCCCAGCTTGCGCGCCTTCGCCACCAGCGTCTGGAATTCCTCCAGCGTCCCAAGCTGCTCATGAATCGCCTTGTGCCCGCCCTCTTTCGCCCCAATCGCCCAAGGACTCCCCGTATCATCCGCCGCCGGAGTCGTCGAATTGTTCTTCCCTTTTCGCTCCGACCGACCGATCGGATGAATCGGCGGCATATACAAAATGTCGAAGCCCATCCCGGCAACGTACGGCAGCCG
>DATAMU010000229.1:0-2025 GCA_036266605.1 Candidatus Acidiferrum sp.
CGGGCGTGTCCATGTATTCCTTGCCAACAACGCGCACGCGGGCACCGCCGATCGCGAACAAAACTTTCAACGCGGCCGATGTGAACTGTCCAGCAGCGCGCGGATCCTTGATGAAACTGACGATCGCGCACGTTGGGACAATCCAGATCAGGAAAACAGCAACGAAATAAATACCGTGGGCAATTTCCCAGGTGCGCCGAGCCGCTGTCGCGAGTGCGCGACCGACGCTCTTCAATGCTCCGCCCGCGCCGAGTCGCGCGATTTGAATCCAGACCGGCGGGCGACCTTGCGACAGCGAACCCTTTTTGAAAAGCTGACGCGTCTCTTCGCGACGCAGTTTTCCGCTGGATGTTTTCGGAATGCTGCCCGCCGGCACGAGCTCGATGCGGTCGGGAGGCATACCGAGTCCGCGCGAAATTTGATCAGTGACGGCGGCCGAGAGCGCCGCCATCTTTTTTGGGTCTCGATCGCGGACTTCGGCGACCACCACTAATTTTTCGGTGCCCGAGGCTTCATCTTTCAAACCAAATGCGACGATGCAGCCCTTGCGAATACCATCAACGCGCGCTGCGAGTTCTTCAACTTCGTGCGGGTAGATATTTCGGCCGCCCTTGATGATGATGTCTTTGACACGGCCCGTAATGTAAATCTCGCCGTCGGCGAGATAAGCACGATCGCCAGAATCGACCCAGGCGAATTCATCGGGAGATTTTGCCGTTCCCTGCGGCAACAATTTTTCCGTCGCGGCAGCGTTGTGATAGTAGCCCGTTGTTGCGGATGGGCCGCGGAACCAGAGGAAGCCTTCGTTGCGCTCGGGTACTTCGTCCCCCTGAGCATCGACAAGCCGAATTTCGTGTTCGGGCAAGGAAACACCCGATGAGACGAAGGAAATCGCTGTGCCTTTGTCGGCGCTCGCTGGAACTGCGCGGCCCTGCGTCGTAAATGTTTCGCGATCAACGCGATCGATTTTCGGTCCGCGATTCAGCGGCGGAACAGTGACGGCGAGAGAAGATTCCGCAAGGCCGTAGACGGGCAGATGCGTTTCGTTGCGGAATCCGTACTTTGCAAATCGCTCCGTGAATCGCTGCATCGTGTCGGGATTGACGGGTTCCGCGCCATTCATCGCGATGCGCCACGAACTTAGATCGAGCCCTTCGATATCTTTGTCGGCAATTTTGCGCACGCAGAGTTCGTAAGCAAAATTTGGCGCGGCGGTCACCGTTCCGCGATGTTTGTGAAATGCCCAGAGCCAGCGCTCGGGCCGCGTGAGAAACGACAGCGGCGACATGACAGAGAGTGGCACGCCGAAATGCAAAAGAGTGAGCCACGCGCCGATCAATCCCATGTCGTGATAAAGCGGCAGCCAGCTGATGCCGACATCGTTTGGCCCCATCGCTGTGGCGTTGCCGATTGCTCGCATATTCGCGAGTAAATTCGCGTGCGTCAGCGTGACGCCTTTCGGATCGCCGGTCGAACCCGAAGTGTATTGGAGCAATGCGATGTCGCTCGCACGTCGCGCACGAGTGCCGGTGACGTGCGCGGGCGCCGCGCCAGGTGCGGGCGGAGGAGCTTTGTCAGCAGCGTCGAGCAGTTTTTCCGCATCGACGACGCCGATGAGCGATTTCACGCGCGGCTCGAGCAATCGCGCGACCGCTTCGGCGCGGCGAAATGTCAGAAGCAGGCAGACTTCCGCGTTGTTGAGAATCGCCGATTGGCGCGCGGCGTATTCTTCGATGCGGTCCGCGCGAAACGGCGGATAGATCGGAACCGGGATCGCGCCGGCAAGGAGAATTCCGGCGTACGAAACGAAAAATGCGCGCGAAGTTGGGAGCATCAGCGAAACGCGTCCACCGGCGGGCACGCCGCGACGCGCGAGTTCGGCTGCGCAACGTTCTGCCGCGGTGTAGAGTTCGCCGAATGTCAGTGTGACGTCGCGCTCTGCGCCGTTTGCAGTTTCTTCGGAGATGAGGAGATGGGTTCGCTCGGCATCGTGCCGCGCGCGGTAGCGCAAGACATCGAGCAATG
>DATAMU010000230.1:0-3665 GCA_036266605.1 Candidatus Acidiferrum sp.
GCATTCCGAGCGCGCCACCGGCATTTACGTAACCGTCTTGCTGCGACCGAAAATTTCTCCGGTTCAAGCTTCCCTGCTGACCATGATGGCCGGGCTTTCCGCCTTCTCCGCGATCCGAGCTCAAAGCGACCTCGAACCTGACCTCAAATGGCCGAACGACATTCTCGTCGGCGGAAAAAAGCTCGGTGGCATCCTCACGGAAATGCACGCCGAGCCGAATCAGGTCCGCTTCGTCATCGTCGGCATCGGCATCAACGTGAATCAGGAGAAATTTCCAGCCGATCTAAGCGCGATCGCGACATCGCTGCGCGCCGAAACCGGCAGGCTGCAATCGCGCCTGGAGTTGGTGGTCCGGTTGCTGCGCCAATTCGAGACCGACTACAATCAATTCATCGCCAACGGACCCGAGAGCGTGATTCGCAATTTCGAAGCCGTTTCGAGCTTCACACGCGGCGAACGCGTGCGTGTCTCGAACGGGCCGGAAAGCTACGCCGGTGTCACAGACGGACTCAGCCCGGAAGGTTTTTTGCGCGTTCGGCGAGACGGAAGTAGCGCCTCGGCTTCGGTGATCGCCGGCGATGTGACGTTGGACCGCGCCATCGTGGCGCGTGCAAAGAAACACAGCAGCGAAAACAAATAACGATCAGGATTTGGCGAGAGCGGATGCTACTCACAGTCGATGTCGGCAACACCAACACGGTTCTCGGCGTCTTTCGCAACGACGACCTCATCGCCAATTGGCGGCTGACGACGGCGCGCGTCCAGACCGTCGATGAATACGGCGTGCTGACGCGCAATCTCTTCACCATCGCCGGCCTGGACGTTTCGGCGATCGGCGGCGTGATTGTGAGTTCGGTCGTGCCTCCGATGAACTGGACGCTCGCCGAAATGGCGCGCATCTACTTCGGCCAGAAAGCCTTGTTCGTCGAAGCCGGCGTCAAAACCGGCATGGCCGTCCACGTCGATAATCCTCTGGAAGTCGGCGCCGATCGCATCGTCAACGGCGTCGCTGCGTTTCATAAGTACGGCGGCCCCTGCATCGTCGTCGATTTCGGTACCGCGATCACGTTCGATGTCATCTCCGCAAAGTGCGAATACCTCGGCGGCGTAATCGCTCCGGGTATCGGTATCGCGTCGGAAGCCTTGTTCGCTCGAGCCGCACGCCTTCCGCGCGTCGAAATCAAAGATCCCGGCCGCGTCATCGGTACGAACACGGTGAGCCATATGCAAGCCGGCCTCTACTACGGCGCAGTTGACATGGTTGACGGCATGTTGACGCGCATCAAAGCCGAAATGAAAACTCCTGCGACCGTCGTCGCTACCGGCGGCCAGGCTCCGCTCGTCGCGAAAGGCTCAAAGCAAATTCAGCACACCGACGAATTCCTGACGCTCACCGGCTTGCGCCTGATCTGGGAAAAAAATCAGCCCGCCGCGCCGCAAGCAAAGAAAGCTTAGGTCACGACATTGGCTCCCGACGCAGGCAGCGCCCCCGCCATGGATGGCTGGAACTACTTCAACTATTTCACCGAGATCGAGGAATATTTCTGGAAGAAGCGCGGTGCGCACCTTCTCGTTTCGCCCCTGGATTGGGCGATCATGGAGACTTGGCAGAAAGCCGGCGTGCCGATCGAGGCCGTTCTCAAAGGAATCGACAGCGCGTTCGAAAGCTATGGACGTTCTCGCCGCGGCGCCGGCAAGCCGCTGAAAAGCCTCGCGTACTGCACCGACGCGGTTCTCGATGCCGCCACAGAAATGCAGGAAGCCGCCGCAGGCGCGCAACCGAAAACAAAAAAGCCCGCACCAGAACCGTTCTCCCGGGATGAACTGCGAGCGTTTTTCGATCGCAACATCAAACAAATCGCATCCGCCGCGGAAAAACGCCAAGCGACTCGACCCGACGTGGCGACGCGGCTCACCGAGTTTGCCACCTCGCTCGCGTCGATCCATACGCTCCTCGACGCACGCGGTCCGCTCGACCTCGAAGACCTCGAGCGCCGCCTCACGATCCTCGACGAGAAAATCCAAGCCTCACTCACCCAATTCGCCTCCGAAGACCAAATGCTCCGCATCCGCCGCGAAGTCGACAGCCAGCTCACCCAATATCGACGCAAAATGAAAGCGGAACAAATCGCGCTGGTTGAGCGACAATATATACAGAAGCGACTGCTGGAAGAATTTGGTTTGCCAAGGCTGAGCCTCTACTACTTTTCCTGAATCGAATTTCCCCACGCGCCCAACGGCGGAATGGATTGCATTTTATGTCAGATGAGTTACAGTTATCGATTGAGAAGCTTGTCTATGGAGGCGACGGTTTGTCCCACGCCGACGGCAATACGGTATTTGTGCCGTACGTCATGCCCGGTGAAGCCGTGCGCGCGTCCGTTAAAACGAAGCGCAACAAATTGATCTGGGGCAAGCTCGACCAAGTCATCACTGCCGACCCGCGCCGCCAGAAGGCGCCTTGCCCGCACTTCGGCACCTGCGGCGGCTGCCACTACCAGCACATTCCCACGCCGAACCAGGTCGAGTTCAAGGAATCGATTCTCCGCGAAACGCTTTCGCGCCTCGGCCGCATTCAATGGGACGGTCCGATCAAAATCCATTCCGCCGAACCATTCGGTTATCGCAACCGCGCGCAGTGGGCTTTTCGCGACGCCAAACCGATGGCGCTGGGATATTTTCTGCCCGAAAGCTCGGTGATCCTGCCGATCGATGCCTGCCCGATTCTCTCGCCGACGCTGCACAAAGCATTCGAAAGTTTGCAAAACCTGGCGCGTGCCGGCGCTCTTCCCGAGAAACTCCAGGAGATCGAAGCCTTCGTTGATTCCAAAGATGAAAAAGTTTCGCTCAACGTCGCCTTCGAACGCTTCCCCAAACCCGCTGCTGAAATCGCGACCATCTTTCGAAATGCGATCCCGCAGCTCGAAAGCCTGCTCCTGTTGGATCAAAGCAAAGATCGCTTCGAACTCACCGGCCCCGGCTACCTGATGCACGAGGCCGGCGGATTTCGGTTCCGCGTCAGTCACCTTTCATTTTTCCAAACCAACCGCTTTCTGATCGAGGATCTGCTCCACACGATGATCTCCGATGCAAAGGGAGATCTCGCGCTCGACCTCTATTCCGGCGTGGGCTTCTTCACGTTGCCGCTCGGCAAGACCTTCAAAAAAGTCATCAGCGTAGACGCCAACCTCGCCGCCACGACCGATCTCTACGCCAATGCCGAAGCCGCGGGGATGGCTGTCACTTCGCACAACGAGAACGCCGAGGAATTTCTCCGCAAAACGCAGGAACACCCAGACTTCGTCGCGCTCGATCCTCCGCGCGCGGGCTTGGGTGCCGCCGCAGCGACAGCGTTGCTCGCCCTCGGCGCACCGGAAATTCGTTATCTCTCCTGCGATCCATCCACGCTGGCTCGCGACTTGGCGATTTTGACGGGTTCAGCAAAGAAAAAGCCTGACGAGACCGCCGCCAGCGACTCAGCGAATCGTTACGAAATCGCCGAAGTCCATCTCTTCGATCTCTTCCCACAAACTTTTCACATCGAAACCCTCGTGCGGCTGAGACGCGTCCCGTGAAGGCGCCGGCCGTAGTCATCGTCGCAGCCTTCGTCTGCGGCATAACGCTCGGCCTCTACCCACCGTTCGCTCAATTCAGCACATCGCCCC
>DATAMU010000231.1:0-6855 GCA_036266605.1 Candidatus Acidiferrum sp.
TCTTCTCGCACGTCAGGTCGGTGTTCCGGCGATCGTCGTGTTCCTGAACAAGTGCGACATGGTGGAAGACGCGGAACTCCTCGAGCTCGTTGAACTCGAAGTGCGCGAGTTGCTCAAGACCTATCAGTTCCCCGGCGACACGATCGCAATGATTCGCGGCTCGGCGCTACAAGCGTTGAACGGCGATCAGAAGTGGGAAAAAGCGATCGACGATTTGATGGAAGCGGTGGACAAGAACGTGCCGCAACCGGTGCGTGACATCGATAAGCCATTCGCGATGCCGATCGAAGACATCTTCTCGATCTCGGGCCGCGGCACGGTGGTCACAGGCCGTGTCGAACGCGGCAAGGTCAAGGTCGGCGAAGAAATCGAAATCGTGGGCTTCCGTCCGACGCAGAAGAAAGTTGTGACGGGCGTGGAAATGTTCCGCAAGCTGCTCGACGAAGGCCTGGCAGGCGACAACGTTGGCTTGCTCTTGCGCGGCACGGAAAAAGAAGACGTGGAGCGCGGCCAGGTAGTTTGCAAGCCGGGCTCGATCACGCCGCACACGAAGTTCAAGGCGGAAGCATACGTACTGACGAAGGAAGAAGGCGGCCGCCACACACCGTTCTTCACCGGCTATCGTCCGCAGTTCTACTTCCGCACCACCGACGTAACCGGCGACGTGAAGTTGCCGACCGGCGTCGAAATGGTGATGCCCGGCGACAACGTGAGCTGCGAAGTCAGCCTGATCACCCCGGTCGCGTTGGAAAAGGGCCTGCGCTTCGCGATTCGCGAAGGCGGCCACACCGTCGGCGCCGGCGCAGTTACCGAGATCATCGAGTAGTTGAACTTTTTCGGCTTCGTATGAAAAGAAGCCCGGGATTTGAGAAGGGAATTTAGGTCATGCGAGAAATCATCACGTTGCAGTGCGGCGATTGCAAAAACCGCAACTACACGACGACGAAGAACAAAAAGAAGCACTCCGATCGCGTGGAGACGAAAAAGTTTTGCAATTCGTGCCGCAAGCACACGCCGCACAAGGAAGTGAAATAAGGCAGTCGTTGGCGGGGCGGTTTTGGTCGTAGGGGAGTCGTCCAATGGTTAGGACTCCGGCTTGCCCTGAGGCACCAAGTGCTGAAGGGTCGAGTTAAGGCAGGGTAGTGTGGCAGAGGAGGATCGGAGTTGGTTCTGCTACATGGTGCGATGTCGAGATGCATCCTTCTATGTGGGGATCGCGAACGACGTTGAAGAAAGAGTTAAGCGGCATAACTGGGGCGTTGCAACCAGCTACACCGCCAAGAGACGTCCGGTTCAGTTGGTTTGGATGGAACGCTGCTCCGACGCGAAGGCAGCGCGGTCGCGAGAGAAAGAAGTAAAGGGCTGGAGCCGGGACAAGAAGTTTGAGCTGGTTCGGAAGTGGGATCGGGAGCACGGTGGACGACTCGCCGGGTAGACCCTTCGCCCGCTTTTGGCGGGCTCAGGGTAAAGGGGAGTCGTCCAATGGTTAGGACTCCGGTCTCCAAAACCGGGTATGGGGGTTCGAGTCCCTCCTCCCCTGCCAGAGATTGAAACAGGGATCGGCGCAAGCCGGTGAAGTAGTGAGGAACGAATGGCATCGCAGGCGGTCAAAGTGAAAAACGACGATTCGCAAAGCGGAATCGGCGCTGGGGCGAGCAAGATCGGCGGACAAGTTTCCGGCACGATCACGGACACGCGCGAGTTTTTGCACGACGTCCGGCTGGAAATGAAGCAGGTCACCTGGCCGAACCGCGAAGAAGTCATTTCGACGACAACGGTTGTCGTTGCGACCGTCGCGTTCTTCGGAGTCTTCCTGGCTGTGGTCGATTGGCTCGTGCAGCGCGGAGTTACGTACGTATTCAAAGTTTTCGGCGTCTGAGAGGTTGTAAAAACCGATGGCGATGCAGTGGTACATCATCCATACGTACTCGGGCTTTGAGAAAAAGGTTAAAGAGAGCCTGGAGAGCCGCGTCGAAGCGTTCACGCTCCAGGACAAGATCGGTCGCGTCTTGATTCCGATGGAAGACACGATCGAGATGCGCGGCGGCAAGAAAGTAATTTCGTCGCGGATGTCGTACCCGGGTTACGTGCTGGTCGAGATGGACCTCGACGAGAATACCTGGCACATCGTGCGCAATACGCCGCGAGTGACGGGATTCGTTGGTTCGGCAACCTCGCCGTCGCCGCTGTCGGAAGCGGAAGTGGACGCGATCATCAACCGCGTCAACGTGCCGACCGATCGGCCGAAGCCGAAGGTTGTGTACGAGCGCAACGAGCAGGTGCGCATCGTGGACGGGCCGTTCGCGAATTTCAACGGCACCGTGGAAGAAATCGACGGCGATCACAGCCGTCTCAAGGTTTCGGTAACGATTTTCGGTCGCTCGACGCCGGTGGAATTGGATTTTGCGAGCGTAGAAAAGCTCAGCTAAGAAAAATTCTTAGCGAAGAAAGATTTTGAGGTAGGGACATGGCGAAGAAGATACAAACGACGATCAAGTTGCAACTCCCGGCGGGCAAAGCAACTCCTGCGCCGCCAGTCGGCACGGCTCTCGGTCCACACGGCTTGAACATCATGGATTTCTGCAAACAGTTCAACGCCAAGACGCAGAAAGAGCCCGACGGAATGATTTTCCCCGTGCTCGTCACGGTCTACACCGACCGCACGTTCACATTCATTTTGAAGACGCCGCCGGCTTCGGTTCTCTTGAAGCGGGCTGCGAACCTGGCGAAGGGTTCGGCTGAGCCGAATCGCAACAAAGTCGGCAAAGTCACCAAGAAGCAGATCGAAGAAATCGCCAAGATCAAGCTTGTCGATCTCAACACCACAAATCTGGAATCCGCAATGCGCACAGTCACAGGCACGGCGCGCAACATGGGTCTGGAAGTCGTGGAAGCCTAAGAAGTTCCAGGCGCTAAGAGATCGAAGGAGTGCAGTAATGAAAGAGTCGGGCAAACACGTGGAGAATGCGCGCAAGCTGGTCGAGGCGCGCCCGTACAAGCTCTCGGAAGCTTCCGAGCTGATCAAGAAAGCGCACCACACCAAGTTCAACGAAACCGTTGAGCTGGCGATCAATCTCGGTGTCGATCCGAAGCATTCGGATCAGGTTGTTCGCGGCACCGTCGTTCTGCCGCACGGCTTGGGCAAAACCGTTCGCGTGCTCGTCATTGCGAGCGGCGACAAAGTTCGCGAGGCGACGGAAGCCGGCGCGGATTTCGTCGGCGGCGAAGATATGGTTACCAAAGTTGCGGGCGGCTGGACGGATTACGACGCCGTGATCGCGACGCCCGACATGATGAAGTCGGCCGGTAAGCTCGGTAAGGTTCTCGGTCCGCGCGGTTTGATGCCGAATCCGAAGACGGGCACCGTAACCTTTGACGTCGCGAAAGCGATCGGTGAAACCAAGGGCGGCAAAGTGGAATTTCGTGTGGACAAAGCAGGTATCGTCCACTGCGGCATCGGCAAAATTAATTTCGACGCGGCGAAGCTGGCCGAAAACGCGCACGCGATCATCAACGCGGTGATCAAGGCGAAGCCGGCGGCGGCCAAGGGCAAATACGTCAAGCGCATCACTTTGACGTCAACGATGGGCCCTGGAATCCAGATCGATCTGGCGGAAGCCGAAGCGCTGGCAACAGCAGCCTAATAGCAGCCAAAGAGATTAAGGACAACGAGAACACATCATGAAGAAGCGTAGCGAAAAACAGGAAGATCTCGACAAGTTGAAGGTTGCTCTCGCGAAGGTTTCGACTGTAATTCTCTCGACCTTCCAGGGCATCACCGTCGAAGACGACACCAAGCTGCGCCGCGCGGTTCAGGCGGCTGGCGGCAACTATCAGGTTGTGAAGAACACTTTGGCCGAGCGCGCCGGTGCGGGCACCTCCGCGGAAGGCTTGCTCAAGAATCTGAGCGGCACGAATTCGATCGCGTATACCAACACCGATCCAGTCGCGCTCGCAAAAGCGCTGACGAAGGTCGCGAAGGACGTCCCGGCGTTTCAGTTCCGCGCCGGCGTCGTCGAAGGGCGCGTCATTTCGATCAAGGAGATCGAGCAGCTCGCGAATCTCCCGTCGAAGGAAGAATTAATCAGCAAGATCATGTTCTTGCTCAACGCTCCGGCACAGCGGATCGCAGTGGCGCTCAACGCGCTGCCGCGCAACGCCGCCGTCGTCGTCAGCGAAGCGGTCAAGGCAAACAAGTTTGGTTCGGGCGGCGGGGCAGCTGCACCGAGTCCCGAAGCGGCCCAGTAACGAGCTCTGAAGCAAAAGTTTTGAAGTTAAAATTTTTTCAAATTTGAGAGGAGAAGCACAAGTCATGTCGAAGGTGGATACGATCCTGGAAGAAATCAAGGGCCTGACGCTGCTCGAGGCGTCGGATCTAGTCAAGAAGATGGAAGAGACGTTCGGCGTTTCCGCGGCAGCAGCCACGGTTGTTGCAGGCGGTGGCGGCGGTGCGGCGGCTGCGGCTCCGGCGGAAGAGAAGACGGAATTCACCGTCGTGCTCACCGACGTCGGCGGCAACAAGATCAACGTCATCAAGGCGGTTCGCGAAGTCACGAGCCTCGGTTTGAAAGAAGCCAAGGATCTCGTCGATGGCGCGCCCAAGACCGTCAAGGAAGGCGTGAACAAGGACGAAGCCGCGACCATCAAGAAGAAGTTCGAAGAAGCCGGCGCCAAAGTCGAAATCAAGTAACGACGGCATTCGTTCTTCGGGCCATTTCTAACAACGAGCTTCGGGAGCAGGCGCGGCTCTTTGCAGCGAACCGCGCCAGAGGACTTCATCACGCAAGTCGAGGCTGGGTACTACAACAATCCAAACGCCTTCTGGGGGCGTTCTGCGTTCGTGTGCGCGCTGACTTTTGGGCGAAAGTCGCAGCACACGATTCGCTGTCTTTACACAACTGTTCGAGCATTTGCCCACAAGGGATGAGGTAATTCATGTCGAACACCAATCAGCATGTCCGGGAACGTCAGCGTCTGGATTTCGCGAAAATCCAGGGCTCGATCCAGATTCCCAACCTGATTGAAGTCCAGATGAAGTCGTATCAGCGCTTCCTGCAGATGGATTTGCTGCCGAGCGAGCGCGATGACGGCGGACTCCAGTCGGTGTTCACGTCGGTGTTTCCGATCAAGGATTTTCGCGAGATGTCGCAGCTCGAATTTGTCGACTACTCGATCGGAAACTGGGAGTGCAAGTGCGGCAACTTGAAGGGCCTGCACCACCTTCGCGCCACCTGCCGGAATTGCGGCGCGTCCGTGGTCACCAACCCGTATCAGACGGGCGACGTGATCTGCCACAAGTGCGGCACCTTCAACAAAAACACGCCGACGTTCTGCAACAAGTGCGGCGATCCAGTCGCGATGCAGTTGAAATATGATGTGAACGAATGCCAGGAGCGCGGCATGACCTACTCCGCGCCTCTCAAAGTCACCATTCGTCTCACCATCTACGACAAGGATCCCGACTCCGGCGCGAAAACCATTCGCGACATCAAGGAACAGGAAGTCTTCTACGGCGACATTCCGCTGATGACCGAGAACGGCACCTTCATCATCAACGGTACCGAGCGCGTCATCGTCAGCCAGTTGCACCGTTCGCCCGGCGTCTTCTTCGAGAGCGCCAACAACCGCACCTACTTCCTCGGCAAGATCATTCCGTACCGCGGAAGCTGGGTCGAGTTCGAGTACGACACCAAAAACATTCTCTACGTCCGCATCGATCGCAAGCGCAAATTCCTAGGCTCCATCTTCCTGCGCGCGCTCGGCATGAAGTCCAACGAAGACATCCTCCGCACCTTCTATCAGGTCGAGCGCATTTCTCTGCGTGATAAGGATCTCTTCTGGAACATTTCACCCGGCATCGTCGATCGCAAGCTGACGCACGAAATCCGTAATCCGAAGTCCGAAGAAGTGATCGTCGGCGCGCACAAGCGCATCACCGAAAATCTCTTCAAGGAACTCATCAAGGCCAAGATCACCCAGGTTCGCTCGACTCTCGCCGACCTCGAAGGCGCCTACAGCGTCGCCGACGTCGTCAATCGTCAGACCGGCGAAGTCCTGCTCGAAGCCAACAAGCCGCTCACGCCCGAACTCTGGCAGGCGTTCGCCGAATCCGGCATCACCGAAGTCGACGTCTTCTTCCCGGAGCGCGACGACATCGGCTTGGTCCTTTCGCGCACGCTCGACAAGGACGGCATTCGCTCCTCCAAGGAAGCGCTGATCGAAATCTACCGCAAGCTGCGTCCCGGCGATCCTCCGACTCTGGAAACCGCGACCAACCTCTTCCGCGGCATGTTCTTCGATCCGCGTAAATACGATTTCAGCCGCGTCGGCCGCCTCAAATTCAACATCAAGATGGGGCTCGACACGCCTCTCGACAATCGCACGCTCGATACGCCCGACTTTGTTTCGGCGATCAAGTACCTCTTCAAGCTGCGTAAAAACATCGGCGTCGTCGATGACATCGATCACCTCGGCAACCGCCGCGTTCGCGCAGTCGGCGAATTGCTCGAAAACCAGTTCCGCATCGGCCTCGTCCGCATGGAACGCGCCATCAAGGAAAAGATGAGCGTTTACCAGGAAATGTCGACCGCGATGCCGCACGACCTCGTCAACGCCAAGCCGGTTATGGCCGCGATCCGCGAGTTCTTCGGCTCATCGCAGCTCAGCCAGTTCATGGACCAGACCAACCCGCTCAGCGAAATCACCCACAAGCGCCGTCTTTCCGCTCTTGGACCCGGTGGTCTCTCGCGCGAACGCGCTGGCTTCGAAGTCCGCGACGTTCACCCGACGCACTACGGCCGCATCTGCCCGATCGAAACGCCGGAAGGTCCGAACATCGGTTTGATCAGCTCGCTC
>DATAMU010000232.1:0-4946 GCA_036266605.1 Candidatus Acidiferrum sp.
TGCCTGCGACGTAAAAGATTTCTGCACACGCTCGACGCCTTTGTCGATCGCATCAGGAGTCGGGTGCGGAAATTGTGCCGTGTCGGCTTCGTTGTGCACAACCCACTGATCGATCAGGCGGTCGAGAACCTGAGCGTCGGATTCGGACTTTCCGTCAACGAGCTGCTGGTAACGCTCGAGCGCGCGCACATCGCTCAATAAAATAATGTCGGTGTCCACGCGCGCGACAATTCGATCGATCGTTGTTTCTTTCAGGGTTTGCTGCGGCGCTTGCTGCGAGGTTAGTTGCAGAGCCTGCCGCGCGCGCGCGATTTCGCAAGTAGATCCGGATGCGATTGCACACACACTCGCCGCACCGAGCCACAGCGCGAATCCGAATTTGTGCGAAGCACGGCGCATCAGAACGTTGACCCCAGGTTGAAGAAGATTTGGAATCCGGGCAATCGCGTGGCGTGGAATCCGTTACGTCCGTCGAGACAAGCAGGATCATTATTTGGGCAGATCGGCGCAACGAATGGCGGGCGGTTGATCGGGAATCCAAGATCGACGCGAATAGGCCCAACCGGCGTCGAGTATCGCAGGCCAAATCCCACCGTGTGCGCGAAATAGTTGAGCTCGTTCGTGCAGTTGAAGACGCACTGGGGCACGGTGTCGGTATTGAAAACCGGTTTGGGCGGGCTCGCGCGAAAAGTGATGCGGCTGACGCGGCTGTAGACGTTACCACCGTCATAAAAAAGCGCGCCACCCAACGCCGAGCCGACAAATGGGAGGCGCATCGGGAAACGAAATTCCTGGTGAAACTCCATGACGGCCTGGCCGCCAACCGGGAAGCCAGCGAGGTCGCGCGGACCGGCCTGGTTGAGCGCAAAGCCGCGCAGCGAGGTTCCGCCACCGGCGAAAAACCGTTCAGGCAGCGGAATCAGTTGCACCGCCGTCGTCTGGGCCGGAAACGCAAGCGAAACCGTATCTTTATAGGGCAGCAAAACGCCAAAACGAAACGCGCGCGCGAAGCTAAAGCGCCGGCCGAGCGGATGATAGGTGGAATTCTGGTAGTACATGCGCAGAAAACTTGCGCTCGATCCAATTGCGGTATCGGCCACTCCGAAATCCAAGCTGTTGAAGCTGCCTTTGGTGGCATCGGCTGGATTGTCTCGCGCGTCGCGCGCCCAGGTGACGCCGAACTGCGAAACGAGCGTCGGCTGCTCGAACAGCGGAATGTCTTCCGGCGGAATCGTGTTGTTGATGTTCGTGACGAGGACGCGGCGGAATGCGTAGTGGTATTGAATCGTGGTGAAGCGCGTTGCCTGATCGGTGAGTTGCACCGACGCTTCGTAACGCTCTTCCGTGAACGTGTTGATGTCCTGCGTTTTTTCGGTGTAGGCGTTCGCCTGAAATGTGTAGTGCGGATCGGCGAACGTATTCGGGGCTGTGTAGGTGAGCAGCGCGCGATCTTCGATCGTGGAGCCGCGAAGTTTCAGCGAAACCGAATCGCCGCGGCCGCGGACGTTGAGCTTGCTGATTTCCAAGATGCCGCGCGGCGCCGCCTGCAACTCGCTAGCGGTCGGGTTTGTCGAGCTTGCCAGCCGCTGAACTTCGAATCCGCCGCCGTACGCAATGGTCCAGCGCTTGGCTTCCTCGACGAGCACGACGACATCTTTGTTCGAGGCAGTCCCCGCGGGATTTTGCGGCTCGATCGTCACTCGATTGAAAATTCCGAGATTGTAGAGGCGTCGTTGCGAATCGATGACGTCGCCTTCACGCAAGGGAGCGTCGGGCTTGACGAGAACTTCGCGGCGAATCGCGCCAACGCGCGTGTGTTTGTAACCGGTGACGAGCACGCGCCGCACGCGCGTCTGCGGCCCTTCGTCGATGTGGTAGACGACCTTCATTTCATCGCCGGGTTCGACGGCCGGCTCGGGAGCTTTGTCGGATGCTTTGTTGTCGCTCTCTTTCGCCGCCGCGCCATTCGGCGCGTCTTTATCGGAGCCGGCCTTCGGCTCCGGAGCGATCGGCGTGGCCGTCGCGGTAAATCGCGCTTCCGGAAATCCTTCGTTGTAGTAAAGCGCGAGAATATTGTCGCGGTCCGTCGCGACGTTGTAGTCCGAATAGGGCTGTCCGGGCGTCGAAGCGACGTAAGGAAGCAATTCATCTTCCTTGAACGCATGATTGCCTTCGATGTTGAGCGACGCCACGCGCGACTGCTTTCCTTCCTGAATCACATAGCGAACGAAGAGCTGTCCTTCGACGCCTTTGTAATTGTCGAGGGTCTGCGCTTCGACTTTCGCGTCGAGAAATCCGTTGGACTGATACAGCGATTGCAGCGAATCGCGATCGCTTTCGACAAGCCGGCGGCTGAAGCGCCCCCGCGTCGCGAATCCCTTGCCGTAAATCTGAAGGCGAGCGCGCAGCAAATCGGTATTGAAGTAACGGTTGCCGGTGATTTCGACGCCGGCGAGTTTGTGGCGATCGCCGCGCTCGACTTTGTAGGTGATGATTTCTTCGGTGCCCTTCCAGTTGCCTTTCGGCTGCGCGTCGCGGGTGACCGTGGTGTACTCGACGCCGGCGTCGAAGTAGCCGTCGCGCTCGAGCCGCTCACGAATGTTGCGCTTGCCCTCTTCGAGAAGATCGACGTCAACCGAACCTTCCTGGTAAATCGGGACGAGCTTTTTGAGCGTGCCCTGCGAAAGTTTCATGCCGGTGATGACGAGCTGCACGCGCGGGCCTTCGGTGATATCGACTTCGAGCGGGAGAGTGTTCGTGGCTTTGTCGTAAGGGCCGCGGCGCACCGACGCGCGAGCGCTGAGATGGCCCTTCTTCACCAGAAAATTGTGAATGCGTTCGGTGCCACGCTGAATGCGCTGCGATGTAATCGGCTTGCCGACCTTGACGCTGAGCTGCTTGATAATTTCTTCGTTAGTGTACTCGGTGCCGTTGGTGAGCTGAATCGTTTGTACCTTGGCGCGCGGGCCCGACTTGACGTTTACGATCACGTCCATCTCGTGCGTGTCGTGATGCGGGACGGTTTCGACTTGCACTTCGGCCAGGTACAAACCTTCGTCGTGCAGCGCGTCGGTGAGGCGCGTGACACCGTCGGCGACGGCTTCTTTGCGGTACGGATCGCCGAGCGAGAGCGACATCGCGGCGGCAGCGGAGGCGTCGGACGGCGGCGCAACGACCCCGCGGATGATGACTTGATTGAAGAAGAGTTGTTCGCGCACGACGAAGTCGATGCGGACACCGTTTTCGGCGGTGTCCTGGCGCGCGGCGATGTAGGAATACGTGCCGGTTTTGTAGAGCGTGCGAATGCTGTCGGCGACTTGATCGCGTTCGAGCGGTTTTCCAGCCTGGACCGAGATGTTGGCGGGAGATTCGAGGAGAACTCTGCCGCTTTCATCAACGATGCGGACGGAGGTGACGATGGGGCCAGGCGGTTCGACGGGTGTTGACGACGAGGTGGGTTCTTGTGATTGCGCTGGAGGTTGAGCGGGAGTCTGAGCGGGAGGTTGCTGCTGCGAATCCTGCGATGCCTTTCGTAAGCTGATTCCCGCGCGGACTGCGCGCGAATTAGAAGCAGAAATTGGCGCAGAATCGGATGCGGAATTGGAAGCGGAAACCGATGGAGATTGCGCGCGAGCGCGCGCACCTCCCGCAAGGAGTGCGAGTGCGAGGACCCATCGCAACCCGTTGGTGCTGCTCGATTTCATGCTTCCTTTCGTCAGACGAAGGGTAGCACAGGGGCGTTGCCTGCCCTGCGAACTTTGGCGCTATGATGACTACAGAAAGAAGCGAGAATTTTACGAGATAAAATCGACGTGGACGAAGCCTTTCGACAGAGATATTCGCGCCAAATTTTGTTCGCCGGAATCGGCGAAGAGGGACAGGAACGGCTGCTGCGAGCGAGCGCAGTTGTCGCCGGGTGCGGCGCGATTGGCGCGGCGGCGGCGAACCTACTGGTGCGGGCGGGAATCGGGCGCGTGCGGGTGATCGATCGGGATTTTGTGGAGCCGTCGAATCTGCAGCGGCAGACGCTGTTTGAAGAGGCGGACGCGCGCGAGGCTTTGCCGAAAGCGGTGGCTGCGGAACGGCGGCTCGCGGCGGTGAATTCGCAGGTGCACGTCGAGGGCATCGTCGCGGATATAAACCCCAAAAATGTGGAGGAGTTGCTGGGCGGATTCGATGTGATTTGCGACGGGACGGACAATTTTGAGACGCGATTTCTGGTGAACGATTTCGCGGTGAAGCAAAGTGTGCCGTGGATTTATGCGGCGGCGGTGGGCAGCTATGGGCTGACGATGACGGTGCGGCCGGGCGTGACGGCGTGTTTGGCTTGTCTGCTGGCGGGCGAGCGCGACGGCGCGGGGATGGATGACACGTGCGACACGATCGGTGTGTTGGGACCGATTGTGAATCTGGTGGCGTCGATGGAAGTGGCGGAGGCGCTGAAATTGTTGAGTGGGCGGGCGGAAGCTTTACATGGGCGGCTAGTTTCTTGCGATGTGTGGTCGGGGAAATTTCAGTCGGTGCGTGTGGCGCGGGCGGCGGATTGTCCGGTGTGCGTTCGCGGGGAGTTTGCGCATTTGGATGGGGAGGCGCAGCCGCACATCACGATGTGTGGGCGAGATTCGGTGCAGATTCATGAGCGCGGTCGGGCGCTCGATCTGGAGGCGCTGCGGCGAAGGCTGTCGCCGGCGGTAGACGATGTGCGGCAGAATGATTTTTTGCTGCGATTTCGAGTGGCGCCTTATGAGATGACGGTGTTTGCGGATGGGCGTGCGATTTTGAAGGGGACGCAGGATCCGGCGGTGGCGCGGTCGATCTATGCGCGCTTTATTGGAGCGTAGTTTCTACTGAAAATTTCACGATGATGATCGTGGCGTGATTTGAACTGCGGATTCGTGTGCGTGCGCGCGCTCGTGATCGATGAAAAGGCGAAGCTTAGCGGGGGA
>DATAMU010000233.1:0-3026 GCA_036266605.1 Candidatus Acidiferrum sp.
CTCGCGCTGATCTATCTCGGCCTCGAACTCTTCCATCGCCATCGTTCCGTCGGCGCGTTCGTCATGCCGTTTGTCGTCGCCTTTTTCCTCGCAGCAAATCTCGCTCCCGCAGGCGCAGACAAACTTTCTCCTCCACCTGCGCACGGCCCAATCTTCGCGTTCCACGTCACGCTCAGCATTCTCGCCTACGCTGCATTCGGCCTCTCGTTCGTCCTGAGTCTCATCTTTCTC
Source organism: Candidatus Acidiferrum sp. (assembly GCA_036266605.1). Classification (GTDB taxonomy): domain Bacteria; phylum Acidobacteriota; class Terriglobia; order Acidiferrales; family UBA7541; genus Acidiferrum. The sequence goes on from DATAMU010000233.1 coordinate 232, forward strand.
GTCGAGAACAGCCTGCTGCGCAATCGCAATCTCTCCGATGTCGTCTGGCGCCTCCCGCCCCTCGAACTTCTCGAACGCATGAGCCGCTCCAGCGTTCTCGTCGGCATCATCTCGATCGCCATCGGCACCGCGCTCGGTTTTATCTGGGTCGATCGCCTCACCGGCCAATACTGGTATTACGATCCGAAGTACGTCATCACGCTCGTTGTTCTCTTGCTGTATGCCATTTACTGGCTGCTCGCGCGCACGACGGCATGGCGAGGCGCCCGCGCTTCGCGTCTCTGCATTTTCAATTTTGTGATCGTCGTGCTCAGTTTCACCGTCGTGAACTTATACTTGTCGCACAGCCATCGTTACTTTTAGCGTCGGCATCTCGCGGTAGGAATACACTGAATTGTTGGCCTCTGTGCGCAAAAGCGGCCAGGAAAGGATCTAGCAAAAAAAGGAAATGGAGATCGTTCTCGTCGGCTTAAATCACCGCACCGCGCCCGTTGAAGTGCGCGAACGTGTGTCGTTCACCGCGGACCAGGCGCGTCGCGCCGCCGACGAACTCCGCGCCCGCGGCATTTTTGACGAAACGCTCGTCCTCTCCACCTGCAATCGCAGCGAAGTCTACGGCGTCCCGCCCGAAAGCGCACAAGACAGCCTTAATGGACTCGCAACCTTCCTCAGCGAATTTCACTCTGTCGGCAGCGAAGTCCTCATCCGCTCGCTCTATCATCACTACGATCGCAACGCCGTCCGCCATCTCTTCCGCGTTTCTGCCGGACTCGACTCCATGCTCCTCGGCGAAGCCGAAATTCTCGGCCAGGTGCGCGACGCCTACAAGTCCGCGCATGAACAAGGCGCGACCGGCCCAGTTCTCAATCGCCTTTTCCAAGGCGCACTCGAAGTTGGCAAACGCGTTCGCACCGAAACGCAACTCGGCATGCGCCCGATGTCCGTCGCAGCCGCCGGTGTAAAACTCGCCGAACGCATCTTCGGCAAACTCGCCGGACACACCGCGCTCGTCATCGGCGCTGGCACCGTCAGCGAGCAAGTCGTTTCCACACTGCGCGACCGCGGCGTCACCGATCTTTACATCATGAATCGCTCGCGCGACCATGCCGCCGAACTCGCCGAAAAGGTTGGCGGGACCGTCGTCGAATGGGCCGACTGGCAAAACGCTCTGCTGAAGCCCGACGTCGTCGTCTCCTCCATCTCGACCGAAGATCCCGTCCTCTCGCGCCTCGTCCTCGAATCCGCGATGGAAGCCCGCGGCAATCGCGCTCTCTTCCTGATGGATCTCGGTATGCCGCGCAACATCGAGTCCGCCGCCGCCGACCTATACAACACCTATCTCTACAATCTCGACGACCTCAGCTCCATCGTGTCGCAAAATCGTCAGGCCCGCGAAGGCGAAGTCCCCCGCGCCGAAGCCATCATCGAAGATCACGTCAGCAAATTTCTCTCCTGGCAGGCCAGCGTCGAACTTGTTAGCTTCGTCGCCGCGCTCCGCGCCCGCCTCCGCGAAGACCGCGCCGCCTTTCTCCATGCACGTCTCGCCCAAGCCACGCACCTCACGCCGCAAGACCGCGAACAAATCGAATCCATAATGGAAGAAGTCCTCGAGAAATTTCTCGTCCAGCCCGCTGAGCGTCTCCGCGACGAGCGCGAACTTCGCCGCAAAATTCAAAACGTCGAAGCCCTTCGCGACCTCTTCCTCTCCGATCGGGAGAAGCGATGAGCCTCCGCATCGGCACGCGCGGCAGCCTCCTCGCCAAGTGGCAGGCCGAATTCGTGCGCCGTCAAATCTTCCAGGCCAACGGCATCGAAGGCGAAATCGTCATCATCAAAACGAGTGGCGACAAGCTCGCGCAAACGTCGCTCTCTGAAATCGGCGGAAAAGGAATCTTCGTCAAGGAGCTCGAAGAAGCCCTCCTCGACAATTCCATCGATATCGCGGTTCATAGCGTGAAAGACATTCCCACAAAAACGCCCCCCGGACTTTCGTTTCCCGCAATCCTGCGCCGCGAAGACATCCGCGACTGCCTCGTCTCCAACAACGGCGCCAATCTCGCCGGCCTCCGCGAAGGCGCCCGCGTCGGCACCGGCAGCCTGCGCCGCCGCGCGCAACTCCTCCACATTCGCCCCGACCTCGACATCCGCGATCTGCGCGGCAACGTAGACACGCGTCTCCGCAAAGTCGAAAGCGGCGAATACGACGCCATCATGCTCGCCAAAGCCGGCCTCGACCGCCTCGGCTCGACGCATCGCATCACCGAAGTTTTCGCGCCCGATGTTTTCTTGCCCGCTGTCGGCCAAGGCGCGATCGGCGTCGAATGCCGCGCCGACGACGCCGAAACCAGCGTCGCACTCGAGAAACTCGACGATACCGAAACGCGCAGCGCCATCATCGCCGAACGCTCGCTCCTCTCCACGCTCGAAGGCGGCTGCCAGGTTCCGCTCGGCGCGTGGGCACGCATCGAACGCGACGAGCTCGTCCTCGAAGCCTGCGTCTGTAGCGTCGATGGCACGCAATACATCAAGCAGCGCGCCTCCGCCCCGCTCAATCAAGCCCGCCCACTCGGCGAACACATGGGCCGCCTACTCATCGACGCCGGCGCCCGATCGATCCTCCAAGAAGTGAGCCGCCAACGTGGCTGATTCCGCGTCCGCTCTTTTCGCTCACCGCATCGTGATCACGCGCGCCGTCGAGCAAAGCTCCGACCTCGTCACAAAACTCGAATGCCGTGGCGCAATCCCGATCTCGCTCCCGCTGGTCGCATTTTCGACGCCAGAAAATTTCGCCCCAC
>DATAMU010000234.1:0-2481 GCA_036266605.1 Candidatus Acidiferrum sp.
CATGAAAATAAAGATTGCGTGTGTGAGCTTCGCGCGGCGGCCAGGAATCGAAGGAGGACCACGTTTCGCTGCCGGTTTGATAGAGCGTGGCTTCTTTCACCGGAAGCGCGCCTTTGTCTTTGAGCCAGTAGGCGAACCACGGTGCTTCGATTTTTTGGCGGAAGTAAAGCGCGGTGTCGTTACCAAACGGAATCGCACCGAGCGAATCACCTTTTCCGCGCGCCCAGCCGCCATGATTCCACGGGCCTGCGACGAGATAATTGAGATGATTCGGGTCGTTTTTCTCTAGGATTTCGTAAATCTTCATCGGGCCGTAGAAATCTTCCTGATCCCACCAGCCGGCGACGTTTAGATTCGGCACGGTCGGTTTGGTGAGGACGTACGGCATCGCTTGCGACTTCCAGAATTGGTCGTAGTTCGGATGCGTGACGAAGTTGGTCCATGTAGGAATCGAACCGTGCGTGTATTTTGCGTCGGCATTCGAAAGCGGGCCGAGGCCGAGGTACCACTCGTAGGTGTCGAACCGATCAAAGGCAAAAGAGAAATTCGTCTTTTCGGTTTCCATCATCGTGGAGTATTCGAACCCGTAGCTGAGGCGGAACGCGCCGTTGTGATGGAAGTCGTCACCGAGAAACATGTCAGCCGGCGAAGCTTGCTCGGAAACCGCTTTCAACGCAGGATGCGGCTCGAGCATGCCCATCACGGTGAGCCAGCCCCCGTAGGAAATGCCGAGCAGACCGACGCGGCCGTTGTTGTGGGGGACATTTTTCACCAGCCAGTCGATCGTGTCGTAGGTGTCGGTGCCTTCGTCGATCGCTTTCGAATCTTTCGGATCGCGGACCGGGCGCTGCATCACAAACTTGCCCTCGGAGCCGTAGCGGCCGCGAATATCCTGGAACACAAAAATGTAGCCTTCCGGAATCATCTCGTCGTATCGAACCAGCTTCCGGCTGTAGCCGTTCTTGTCGTCGTTGATGCCGTAAGGAGTGCGCTCGAAAATAAATGGCAAAGGTCCCGCGGCATTTTTTGGCACGTAGATTTCCGTATGCAGCTTGACGCCGTCCCGCGCCGGAATCATCACGTCCGTCTTATCGAAGGTTTTGGAATAGTCTGGCGCAGACCCTTCGCCCTCTTGCGCCAAAACGCCGGCGGGCAGCAATAGCGCGAGAAAAACGGCCGAGAAGCAAATTCGAGACTTGAGGCTTAGCTTGATCGGTTCAAGGTGCATGCGCAGCTCCGCGTTCGATCTGGGTTTTCGAACTATCTTGCGATACGTCCCGTCTTGATCCCATCTTTCAAATCGAAGGTCGCGCCAACCGTGCCGACGACGCACGTATGCCGATTGAGTCCCAACTTTTGGCGGAGATGATAAACGCTTTCGATGCCCGTGCAATGCGCGCCCATAAGCTGCGCGGTTTGAAATTCCTTCAGCTTATCTGCGGTCCAGTCGAGCGTGTCATCGCTGGCGTTGAAGAGATGGAAGCCGCCGATCGCCGCATCGATGGGAGCTGGGCGAATCTCTTTGCGCGCGTACGCGAGCGTGTTGATGATGCCCGAATGACCGCAGCCGGCCAGTAAAACCAGGCCGCGGTCGGTGTTGAACACAAGCGACTGATCGTCCGGAACGTCGTCTTCGACCCACTTGCCGTCTTCTTTGACTTCGACGCCCGGCGCGTAGTTTTTCTCGGGGAAAGTTCGCGGCACAGGGCCAGTCAGCCATACGCCGGGGAAAATCTCGTCGGTCGTGTCGTGTTCGATGAATTTGCCGCCGCTCGCTTCGAAGTCTTTTTTCATCGCAATCATCGGATTCGTATCACCGATCGCAGCTTGCGAGCTGCCCTCTTTCGGGCGCCGCTCGAGAAAAATCCCTTTCGCGACGTGGACGCGGGAAAGCGCGGTGGGATTTTTCTTCATAAACTCGCGGCGCAGCGTCATCAGCCCCGTCGTGTGGTCATCATGAAAGTGACTGAGAATCACGTCCTGCACGTCGCTGAGATCGATCTTCAGCTCTTTCGCGTTTTCAAGAACAGTGTTCGGGTGCGCGCCGGTGTCGAAGAGGATCTTGTGCCCATCGGTCTCGACCAGCGCCGAAAATCCCCATTCGCCAATGCCATCGTCCGCAAGCATCGTCGAGAGAATCGTGATTTTGAGCGTCTTCACTTCCGCGTGCGCGTCTGGAGCAGGCGAGGCGCCACTGCTCGGCAGTCGCGAGGGAGTCGGAGCCGCCAACGCCGCCGCGCTCAAACACAGCGCCACGCTAACTACCAATGCCAAGTTGAGTTTACGGACCATCTCAAACCTTCCTTGGAAGTTTCGGGCCGGCATCCGACATGAAAATTGCGCAACACAGCATACACTCGCTGGCCGCAATCCGCCGCGTCTGTTAAACTGGAGCTTGCTCGACCGCACCTAGAGATAAGGAGATTCGTCCAGGCTGCTGGTTGTTTCAGCAGCTATTTTTGTATCTGCTCCCCGCCGAGC
>DATAMU010000235.1:0-2836 GCA_036266605.1 Candidatus Acidiferrum sp.
ATGCGTGCCAACCAAGCCAACGGCCGAGCCCACCAGATATCTTTAGCGATCGCGACAGCGGCATCGGCGCCACCGTATTGACTGCCGTCATCGAGCAACAGCCGCATCTCGCGAAACAATTCCCTGCGCGACATTCCTAGCAGTGCCGCAACGCGTGGATCCTGTAGCGGTGCGACGTCCATTCCTCGTCGCCGCAAAATCGGCGCGAGCCATTGCGCGGTGCGCGTGCAAAACCCGCATTCGGCATCAAAGAAAAACCATCCACGCGCATGCCGCCCTTTTGCATCCGTGAATTCCGACGCGAGAGAAATCATGTGCGCCACCTCCCAGACAATGCCGCCGTCAATCGCAACAACACATACGCGGCGACGCTGTAGAAAAGGAAGTTACCCGTCGTAACCAACATATTCGCCAGCACCGGGTGAGAGCCCCACATCACTGGCGTGACGTTGATCGCTAGCAACATCATCGCTAACCCGGGCAGGCTCATCGTCAACCAGATCGTCAAGAGTTTTGGATGGGCGTCCGTGTACGTCACACCGGCGCCGTTGTTCGTGATCGCGTGCAGGAAATTCGAGTACTGCGCGCCAAGCAAGATCACTGCAATTGCTAACCCTATGGCGAGCGCCAGCGGTCCCCGTCGCATGCCTGATCGCATACACCTCTCCGCTCAACCGGTTTTCGCCGGTCCGACCTGATTCGACTTCCCGCGGATTCTTAGCCGTTCGCTGCTTTCCGTTGTCCCAGCAATGTCACAACTTTGCCCCGGAGCTTCATCGCGCCCTTGAGCGCGCCGGTCGGCATCTTCACCACTTCCTCAAACAATCCGGTCATTCCCGTCAGAAATTCGAGCATGCTTTCGAGGCGTTCTCGCGTGTACGTGTCGCCTTGCGGATTCGCCTTCAGTTCCGAGACGCATTCACTGATCACGCGGAGCGTAGGATCGATCTCGCGGCGCTTGCGCTCTTCGGAGACGATGCGAAAAATTTCGTAGACATCTTTGGTACAGTCGAAATGGTCGCGGCGATCGCCGAGGACGTGGACGACGCGGGCGATGCCCCAGCCCTGCAATTCGCGCAGGCTGGTACTGATGTTTGAGCGGGCCACCGCCAGCGTCTTGGCGATTTCGTCGGCCGGCAGCGGGTGCGGCGACAGAAACAGCAACGCGTGCACCTGGGCCACGGTGCGATTGATGCCCCACCGCGTACCCATTTCGCCCCAGTGCAGGATGAACTTTTGCGCCACGGGCGTGAGTGGGAATTTGATGGTTTCCGTCATTGCTGCTCCGTGGTTCGTGTTTTGTGTTTCGTGATCCGTGTTCCGCGTTCCGTGTTCCGTGTTCCGCGCGCTAGGGCCGCCGGCAAAGAAGGCGCTTTTCTTTCGACTGAGGTGTCTGCAAACGCTTGATTCTTAGCGACTTGCGCACTCTTTAAATTGGGAAGTTTTGCAAGCTATTGATTCCCGGCCACTTGCGCACTCTTTCAAAAATATAGGGGGTGTACCCCTGTTCTTCCCGTTTTGGAACTGAGTCGAACTTCCCTGTTTACCGTATGGCCCGTTGCTTCCGTTGTTTCTGTCACGACAGAAATTACAGGAACCACAAACGCCTGTCAAGAGCATTTTTGGTTGATGGAAGCGGTGGTCCTGCGGGGCACAGGCCGCCAAGGCCGGTCATTGTCCAGGGGAGGCGTAGCGGCGGGGTGAGAGGCGCGGTGTAGACTAAGGGCGCGATCATGAGGCTGCGTGCTCACGCATTGCAAGCGCGACGAAAACCGCCGGCAAGGGTGCCCTTCGAAGCTCAGGGTAACCCGGCGCCAGCGATAATGCACAGCTGCCGGGCAGATTCGTGAAGGCAACTCAGCGCGATACATAAAAACGATTTCGAGGAAGAGCCGATGGGCAATGACCCGACATGGACAGCGGTAGACGATTATTTTGGCAAGCTTTTGATTACACCGGACAAGGTGCTCGATCAGGCGCTGGCTGACAGCGTCGCGGCAGGGCTACCTGCGATTGCGGTGTCGCCGTTGCAGGGGAAGCAACTGCTGGTGCTGGCGCAGATGCAAAATCCGAAGAAGATTCTGGAGATTGGGACGTTGGGCGGCTACAGCACGATCTGGATGGCCCGTGCCTTGCCGGACGATGGGCGGCTGGTCACGCTTGAATTCAGCCCGAAGCATGCGGAGGTTGCGAAGGCGAATATTGCGAGGGCTGGTGTGTCGCACAAAGTCGAAATCCGTGTGGGGCCGGCGCTGGATTCGCTGCCGTTGCTCGCAGCTGAGAAGCGGGGGCCGTTTGACTTTATTTTCGTGGATGCCGACAAGAGAAATAATCCCGGGTATTTCGAATGGGCTCTCAAGCTTTCTCGCCCTGGCTCTGTGATCTTGGTCGATAACGTGGTTCGTGACGGGACGATTGCGGATTTGAAGAATGAGGATCCGGATTTGGCGGGGACGCGGCGGATGCACGAAATGATTGCGGCGGAGGCGCGTGTGACGGCGACTGCGATTCAGACGGTGGGTGCGAAGGGGTATGACGGGTTTACGTTGATTCGGGTTAATTCGTGATTTGGATTGGGCATTCCAAGGCGGGCGTTATCGCCACACAGGGGACAGCGGGAGAAGAAAACCCGGATTTGCGGCGAGCATTTGGGTTGGGTGCGGGCCTGGGGCGCAGCGTGCTGCGCCCCTACGCGACCGTGATCGTACCTTTGCGGCGACGGGTTTCGTGCGCTAGAGGCGGTGATCGACGGGGTGGTCGGGTAGGTCGCCGGTGAGGATTACCGTTAGAGAGGCGGGGACTTCGCCGGTGAGGAAGGGGTGGCCTAGTTTTTCCA
>DATAMU010000236.1:0-5235 GCA_036266605.1 Candidatus Acidiferrum sp.
AACCTCATCCAGCCCGATGGTCGTCGTTATTTTCTGGCGGAAGACAAAGCTACGAAGATGGTCGCATCCGTCTATCTTGAGGCGATGGCAGGCGTGCCCGCCGCAGGCGAATGCCAACGCTCGCTGCACGACAAAGAAGCGCGATTTTCACCGCTCGGCTTGAAGGACGTCGCCTACAGCGAAAAAGATGGAATGAGCTTTTTGGAATATTTGATACCCGATATAAAGGGCGCACCCATCAAGCAGCACAACGTATTCGCCTGCACGATCAAAGAAAACGTTTTCGTCGACATTCACATTTCGAAAGCGCTCTACACGCCAGCTGACAAGCCGGCTTTTGACGCCGTGTTGACCTCGTTCCGGTTCGTCGACAAGGCACCTGCGGCCGCACCTGTTCAAATGACAGCGTCCGGCCCGATGGGGAACAGCGTGCAATTGTTTCGCAAAGGCAGCTTCTATTTCATGTCGCAACAGTACAAAGAATCGATTGCGCCTTACCAACAGGCATTTGACATCGAGAAAGTGTCACCGACGCTCGAAAAGAAGCTTTGGTACGTGCTTGTAGACAATCCGGCGATGGCTTACGGAATCACCGGTGACCTCGCGAACTCACAAAAGACAATCGAGTATGGCATCTCAAAAGATCCGAACTATCCGATGTTCTATTACAATCTCGCCTGCGTGGCCGCTGAAAAGGGTGACGCCGCCGGGGCCAAGACGAACCTCCAACTCGCTTACGATCGCCGCGCCAATGTCTTGCCAGGAGAGGCTCTTGCTGACGCGCGCACGGACGATTCGTTCCAAAAGCTTATGCAGCGTAAAGATTTCCGCGACTTCGTGAACAAGCTTTACTCTCAGCCTTAGACTCCGCCCCTCGACCGCCCTTTGGGTGAAGTAACGCCCGGTTGTATAATGATGGGATGCACAGCAGCCAGCAGGGCGCACAGATGCACGGCACGACCGTGTTGTGTGTGCGCAAAGACAACAAAGTGGTGTTGATCGCCGATGGCCAAGTCACCATGGGCGATCACGTGATGAAGCACAACGCGCGCAAGACGCGGCGCCTCTACAACGACAAAGTCATCGTCGGCTTCGCGGGCTCAACTGCCGACGCGATCTCGCTCTTCGAGCGCTTCGAAGGCAAGCTTCAGGAACATTCGGGGAATCTGCAAAAAGCAGCCGTCGAGCTGGCGAAAGAATGGCGCAAAGATCGCGCCCTTCGTCACCTCGAAGCCCTGCTCATCGTCGCCGATCTCAAAGGCACATTTTTACTCTCCGGCAATGGCGACGTCATCGAACCCGACGACGGCATTTGCGCAATCGGTTCCGGCGGCAGCTATGCGACGGCCGCGGCCCGTGCGCTCGCCAAGCATGCCAAGCTCTCCGCAAAAGATCTGGCGATGGAAGCCATGCGAATCGCCAGCGAAATTTGCATCTATACTAATGCCAACTTCACCGTCGAGGAGTTGTAGCGAGAGACCGATTGGCCCGGATTCGGCATCCCATAGGGAGACCTAAGCCAGGTACGCCAAGGCCGGCACGGGAACGGAAATTTTCATGACAACTAAGTCCGACAAAGAAATCATCTTCATGCCCGGCACCAACGGCAACGGCCCGTCGTCCGAGCAGGAGCTTTTACCTGCGCTCGACGATATGACCCCGCGCGAGATCGTCGCCGAGCTGGACAAATACATCGTTGGCCAAAATGCCGCCAAGCGCGCTGTCGCTGTCGCCCTGCGAAATCGCGTTCGCCGTCAAAAGCTGCCGCCCGAAATCGCGGAAGACGTTCTGCCCAAAAATATTCTGATGATCGGTCCGACCGGCGTCGGCAAAACCGAGATCGCCCGCCGCCTAGCGCGTCTCGCGGGCTGCCCGTTCGTCAAAGTCGAAGCCTCGAAGTACACCGAAGTCGGTTACGTCGGCCGCGACGTCGAATCGATGGTCCGCGACCTCGTGGAAACTTCCATCGACATGGTGCGCGAAGAAAAGCTCGACGAAGTCGCCGATCGAGCCGAGCAAGCCGCCGAAGAGCGCGTGCTCGACCTGCTCCTTCCGCCGTCTCCGCCGCCGGCTCCCAACACCTCCGAAGCCGACGCCGCCCAGCAGCGCGAACAAACGCAGCGCACGCGCGAAAAACTCCGCGCCCAGCTCCGCGAAGGCAAACTCGATCAGCGCATGGTGGACCTCGAAGTGCGCGAACGTCAGATGCCGAGCTTCGAAATCATCGCCAATCAGGGCGTCGAGGAGATGGACGTCAACCTGAAAGACATGCTTTCGGGCATGTTTGGCCAGCAGAAAAAGAAGCGCAAGATGAGCGTCGCCGACGCCTTCGAGTACCTCATTCAGGAAGAAGAAAACAAACTTCTCGACATGGATCAGGTTACGCGCATGGCCGTCGAGCGCGCCGAGCAAATGGGCATCATCTTCATCGACGAAATCGACAAAGTCGCCGGTCGCGAATCAGGTCACGGTCCCGACGTCTCGCGTGAAGGCGTTCAGCGCGATATTCTGCCGATCATCGAAGGCACGACCGTCAACACGCGCTACGGCATGATCCGCACCGACCACATTCTCTTCATCGCCGCCGGCGCGTTTCACGTCACCAAGCCTTCCGATCTGATTCCGGAGTTGCAAGGCCGTCTGCCAATTCGCGTCGAGCTTCAATCGCTGAAGGAAGAGGACTTCGTCCGCATTTTGACCGAGCCGAAAAACGCTCTCATAAAGCAGTATGTCGCGTTGCTCGAAACGGAAGGACTCAAGCTCAACATCACCGACGACGCCGTCGAAACGATCGCTAAGTTCGCAACCAGCGTGAACGAGCAGACCGAAAACATCGGCGCGCGCCGCCTGCACACGATTCTCGAAAAGGTTCTCGACGAGCTTTCCTTTGAAGCTTCCGACCTCAAAAAGAAAAACGTCAAGGTGGACGCCGCCTACGTCAACAAGCAGCTCGCCGACATCGTGAAGAATCAGGATTTGAGCCGCTACATCCTGTAAGATCGAAATCTGAAATGAAAACTCTTCACTCGTGGGCCGGCCCCGCGCGAGCCACCTTTTCGTCCGCCGCTCATGCCATTCCGACGACATTCGCTTTTCTGGTTTTGAGTTTCGGGCTCTTAATCATGGCCCTCGCCGCAACTCTCATCGGATGTGGCACTCCTGGCGATCCCGTTCCGCCCTCGCCGCTCGTCCCCACCGCAATCGCTGACTTGTCCGCTCACCAGACGGGTGACGGTGTAGCCTTGAATTTCTCTCTACCCTCAAAAACCGTCCGCGGCGAGCACCTGCAGCAAGCCCCGGAAGTCCAGATCCTTCGCGGCGAACTAAAGCCCGACGGAACACCGAACCCGAAATCGTTCCGCGTCGTCGAAACGGTTCCTGGCGAACTCGCCGCGAAATATCAATCCGACGATCACACACAAGTCGTCACGCCAATATCGCCAGCCGACAATCGTTCCGCGTCAGGTTTCGATGCGGTTTTTGCCGTTCGCACACAATCTTCTCGCAAGCGCGCCTCGGCCGATTCCAACATTGTCACGCTCCACGTCTATCCCGTCCCCGCTCCAATCGGTCAACTCCAATCCAAGTTCACCGAGTCCGCAATCGACCTAAGCTGGCAATCCGTCTCGCAAACCGCCGCCGGCGATCCGATCGCAGTCACCGAATATCACGTCTATCGCGGCGAACTCGACGCCAAGTCGTACGACCCTAATATCACCGGTCCCGATGTCCTTCACCAGAAATTTGCCGCGCCGCTTGCGCGGCTCGATCGCACCAACGATCCGCATTACAGCGACAAGCAATTCGATTTCGGCAAAACCTACGTCTACATCGTCCGCAGCGTCACTACCGCCGGTGGAAACGAACTCGAATCCAGCGACTCCGAGCCGCTCATCTTGAAACCCACGGACACTTTCCCGCCTTCAACACCTCAAGATGTAGTCGCTGCCTCCGTCGAAAATCCCGAGACCACGCCGCCGTCGCAAGAGATCGACCTCTCCTGGTCCATCAACGCCGAGCAGGACCTCGCCGGGTATCGTGTGTATCGAAGTGAAACCCAAGGCGACAAAGGGTCTCTCCTCACACAAGACTTGTTGCTCTCCCCTGCGTATCGTGATACTTCTGTGACATCCGGCCATCGGTATTGGTATAGCGTGACCGCCGTCGACCTCTCTAGTAACGAGAGCGCGCCCGCCCCGCAGGTAGCCGCCGACGTCGCGCAACATTCTCCTTAGTCCCGGGTTCATTTTCGAATGGGTGGTAGCCCAGCGCTCATGCGCCGTCAGGAAACGCACTTCAACGACGAGCTGAATCTTGCAGTCCATAACTGTGCTATCCGTACAGGTATGTGGTCCGGCATCGGCATGGTCGTCGTGTTCATTGCGTGGATTTATGTCGCGAATCGCATGCCTTCGTCGGAAAATTTCGCCCTCGAACGCAACGTTCTCACCGTGTCGATTCTCTTGATCCTTTTCATGATCCCGGTTGTGCGTTTCATGTGGCAGGCGGGGCGTCTGCTCGCGGCGAGTCTGACTGCATGGTGGCTGTTCTCTCTCTGTTACCGCCTGCTCTGCATCGTTTTTTCTGGCCTTCCCGAACGCTATACGCCAATGCGCGTGTTCATCCTCGGTTCCGTTGTGTGTATGATTCTCGCCACGCTCTCGTGGATCGTGACTCTGGTCTGGCGAACGCGTGAATCCCATATGGCGAGCCATCACAGGGTGTCGCACTCCAACCATCACGTATGAAAATTTGCCGGTTCCTGCCGCAGCAGAGCAATCCGTCCGCTCAAAAATCTGAATCCGCCGTTCCGAAATTCGGCCTGATCGAAGGTGACGAGGTCTATGAATTGACCGCGGCGCCCTGGTCCGCACTGTCACGCGGCACCACCACGTATCCGATCGCCGCCGTTAAATTCGTCGCGCCCGTCACTCCCACTAAAATCGTTTGCGTCGGCCGCAACTACGCGGCCCACGCCGCCGAACTCGGCAACGAAATCCCGAAAGAGCCGATGATCTTCCTCAAGCCGCCGTCATCCATCGTCGGCCCCGGCGAACCAATCGTCCTTCCAAAGTATTCTCAGCGTGTCGAGCACGAAGGCGAACTCGCCATCGTCATCGGCAAAACCTGCTCGCATCTCAGCGACAACGACAATCCGCTGTCATACGTCTTCGGCTACACCTGCGCGAACGACGTCACGGCGCGCGATTTGCAAAAAGCCGATGTCCAGTTCAC
>DATAMU010000237.1:0-3537 GCA_036266605.1 Candidatus Acidiferrum sp.
ACATGTGGTAGTGGCCGCGCCAGAAGATGGGGCCGTTGGGGTCGTTCATCCAGTTTTTGGCGGGGAGGAGGTGGAATTGGGGGCGGAGGGGATCGGTGGAGAGATTTTTTTCGGTGGCGGCGAGGAGATTTTTCGGATGGAAGGTTGAGAGAGCGGCGGCTGCAGCAGAGGATTTCAGGAAGTGGCGGCGTGTTGATTTTCGCATGCTGGCTCCGTGATGAAGGTGATGCTAGCGCAGTTTCAGAGAAAAGATAACGCAGAGACGCAGAGGTCGCAGAGGAGCGCGGAGATTTTCTGAGATGCGCCTTACATTTGGCCCGGCGACCCGCAGCGGCTGAAGCCGCTCTTGTTAGCGACGATTACGGCACGACTGAAGTCGTGCCCTTCCCGACTCGGGAAGATCGATCGGGGAAAGTTTTTAGTGACGAGACATTATTTGGACTGGGACCAGAGTTGAATTTTTTGTTTGAGGAAGGTGAGGGGGACGGCGCCGTCTTCGAGGACGCGGTCGTGGAAGGCTTTGATGTCGAAGCGGGAGCCCATGGATTGTTGGGCGGCGTCGCGGGCGTTGCGGATTTCGATGGCGCCGAGCATGTACGCGGTGGCCTGGCCGGGATAGATGATGTAGCGATCGATTTCGGAGACGGCGTCGTGCGCGTTTTCGGCGGTGTGCGCGAGCATGTAGTCGATGGCTTGCTGGCGCGTCCAATTTTTTGTGTGGAGGCCGGAGTCGACGACGAGGCGGACGGCGCGGAGTTGTTGGTCGCTCAACATGCCGAGACGTTCGACGTCGTCGGAAAAAAGATGGAGTTCGTCGGCGAGGCGTTCGGAGTAGAGGCCCCAGCCTTCGCCGTAACCGCTGTTGCCGAAGTAGCGGCCAATGGGATGAATGTCTTTGCGCTCGAGCGCGATCGCGCCTTGCAGGTGGTGGCCGGGAATCGTTTCGTGGAACGCGGTGGATTCGGCTTCGACGCGGCTTTGCTTTTCTGCTTGATAGGCGTTGATGAAGAAAACGCCGGGGCGGCTTCCGTCCTCAGCGGGTGAGTTGTACTCGTTGGGGCCGTTTTTCTCGCGGAAGGCGGGATAAGGCTGAATGACGACGTCGGCTTTGGGCCACAGGCCGAAGTCAACGGGGACTTTTTCTTTTGCGCGGGTGAGTGCGGCTTGGGAATAAGCGATGAGCGCGGCGCGATCCTTGAATAGATATTGTTTGTCGGTGCTGAGCTTTTTGAGGAGCGCCGGGACGTCGCTGGTGTGGAAGGATTTTTCGGCGATTTCTTTCATCTCAGCATCGATTTCAGCGACTTTTTTCAGGCCGATCTCGTGGACCTGCGCGGCGGGGACGGGCAGCGAACTGTGGAAGCGTACGGAGGCGTCGTAGCAAGCGGCGCCGTTGGGAATTGCGGAGACGGCGATCGATTCACGCGCGGCGGGGAGATATTCCTTCACGAGGAAGTCGCGATATTTTTTGAGTGCGGGATTGATTTGATTTTTGACGAGGGCGTCGAAGGATTTCTTGAACTCGGGATCTTTGTCGCGAGTGGAAGGCGAGTCGAAGGGGGAGGCGGAAATTGGGCCAGCGAGGAGCGTGTTGAATTGATCGATGGTGATGCGGACGTTGCCTTTGGGCGCGGTGTAGCCCTGCTTGATGCCTTCGCGAAGATTGGCGATTTCGTTGTCGATGAATTTGGGGAGCTGGCTCCAGCGGGCGAGAGCATCTTTGCGAGCATCGTCGGTGCCGACGGGCTGGATGGTAACGAGATAGCCGTCCTGGACTTGCCATGCGTTGACGAATTGGCTGACGGTCCAGAGTTCGTTGCGGCAAGCGCGGAGAGCGATGGGGCCTTCGAGTTGTTCGCGGAGAATTGCGTAAGTGGCGCGGAGCGACGGGGCGCTGATTGTGGCGGGATCAATTTGTTTTAGTTCGGCGAGCCAGGCGTCTTCGCGGGCTTGCCAGGCTTTGATGGCGTCGAGAGAGTTGTCGGTGAGTTTGTCCTGGCGATGATTGGGGACGCCGAATTGGGTGATCTGTTCGGGGTTGCGTTCGAACGAGGCGGCGAGGAAGGTGTCGGCGAGGGATTTGACGTGAGCGTCGGAGGTTGGCGCGGCGGGCTGTTGTGGAGCCTGATTGCAGGCGCAGATTGTTAGAGCGAGGAGAACGGCGAGCCGGGATTTTTTCATGCGGGGATTATACGTTTTCGATTGAGGCGAGAAGAAGAGGATTTAACACGGAGTTCACAGAGGACATAGAGTAAGAAAAGAGGTCAGGAATCTTGAGTCAGGAGTTGACGGGCGCGGGTGGCGAAGGCTCCGGCGCCGGCGTACATGAGGCCGAGGAGGGAGAAGCCGGCGAAGAGATTGATTTTTTGCGCGACGTAGCCGAGGGCGAAGCTCATCAGGATTTGGAGGACGGTGGTGACGATTGCGATTGAGGATTGGGTACGGCCCATGAAATGGCGTGGGACGATCATCATTAAGGTGGATTGCGCGACGACGCCGGAGACCGCGCGGCAGAAGCCGAAGATGGCCTGGATGGTGACGGCACCGACGACGAAGGCCACGAAGGGAACGACGATGTGGCCGGCGCAGAGCACGGCGATGCAGCCGACGTAGAAAGACATGCGGAGCTTGTCGTTGAGCTGGCTGGCGAGCAAGCCGCCTGTGATGGCGCCAATGGCCCAGCCGCCTTCGAGATAGCCGAGGCCACGCGCGCCGGCGTGTAGGACATCGTTGGCGAGCGCGACGAGGATGACGTTGGCGCTGACGACGCCGGCCATCATGGTGGCGTGGGTGATGCCGAGCGCGAGAACCTGCGGCTGCTTCTTGAGATAGGCGAAGCCCTCTTTGAGGTCTTCAAAAACGGAGAGGGAGAGACCGGCTTCGGCGACTTCGGGGTTTCCGCCGGACTCGAGAGCGAGGGCGGTGGCTTCGGTGGCCTCTGAATATTCTCTGGACCGAGAGTGGGCAATGGCGTAGCGCGGGCGCGGCGAGACGTAGCCGCGGCGCATCCGGTAGAGGCAGAACGCGGAGACCACGTAGGTCGCGCCGTCGATCGCGAGGATACCGGCGATGCCGATGGAGTCGTAGATGAAGCCGACGAAAGCGCCCGCCATCAACATGCCGCTCTGCACACCGATGAGGACGGCGGCGTTGGCTCCGGTGAATTGATTGGGCGGCATGACTTCCTGCACGAGTGCATTGACGCAAGCCCAATACATGGCGGAGCCGGTGCCGGTGATGAGCGTCATCACGTAGAGATGCCAGATGTCGAGATGGCCTTGCCATGCGAGGTAGGCGATGGTGAGCACGGCGAGGCCGCGCGCGACATCGAGCATGATGCCGAGGTAGCGGCGGTCGTAGCGGTCGATGAGCACGCCGCCGAGGAATGGGACGAAAAGTCCGGGCAGAGTGACGACGATGACCTGCATGCTGACCGCGATCGTCGAGTGCGTGGCCGAGAGGATGTACCAGCTGACGGCGGTGAAGTTGAGGCCGCTGCCGAAGAGAGACACGAACATCGCCACGGAGAAATAGCGG
>DATAMU010000238.1:0-6578 GCA_036266605.1 Candidatus Acidiferrum sp.
CAGGAACGAGTGCGCTTTGAGCAGCTCGTGCTGCCCCATTTGGACGCGGCGTTTAACCTCGCCCGCTGGGTGCTGCGCGGCCGCAACGACGCGGAAGACGTCGCGCAGGAAGCTCTGCTACGCGCGTACCGGTTTTTCCGCGGATTCAATGGATCGGATGCGCGCGCGTGGCTGCTCCAAATCGTCCGCAACGCCTGCTACAGCTGGCTGGAGAAAAATCGCCCGATGGACCTCTCGACCGAATTCGACGAACAACTTTATCCGCAGTCGAGCGCCACGCCCGAATCGCTTGCGATCGCCGTCGACGATAAAGAACGTCTGACGCGCGCGCTCGAAGCTTTGCCGCCGCGCTTTCGTGAAGTCCTCGTGCTTCGCGAACTCGAAGGATGCTCGTACAAAGAGATCGCATCGATCACATCGATGCCGATGGGCAGCGTGATGTCAGCACTTTCTCGCGCACGCCAGCGGTTACAGCATTCACTGACCCAATCGAGTGCCGTGAAAAACGTGGAGGCACAACGTGAGCTGTGAAATGACGCACTCCGTTCTCCACGGTTATCTCGACGGCGAACTCGATGCAGCGCGCGCCGCCGAATTCGAGCAACATCTGCTTTCTTGTCCGCAATGCGTCGCCGAACTCGAGTCGCAAGAAAATCTGCGCTCGACGCTTCAGAGCGCAGGATTGCGCGAGCGCGCGCCCGAAAAGCTGCGGCGCAATTTGCAGACAGCCATCAGCGGATCGGCCGAATCGGTTAAGACAGTCACTCCGATGCGTCCCAGGACATCAGTTCGCCCGACATGGTGGCTCACGCTCGCCGCCGCGGCTGTCTTCGCGATCGTGCTCGGCTCGCGCTTTCTTCCGAATCTAACGCAAGGTCGCGGCGGAGACGAAATGACCGCGGCGATCGTCGACGCGCATTTGCGTTCGCTTCAGCCGGGACATTTGGAGGATGTCATCTCTACGGACCAGCACACGGTGAAGCCGTGGTTCGACGGGCGCATCGATTTCGCTCCGCCGGTTCGCGATTTCGTGTCGGATGGGTTTCCTTTGCAGGGCGGGCGACTCGACATCGTGCGAGGAAAAACGGTCGCCGTGCTGGTATACGGCCGCCGCAAGCACATCATCAATGTTTTTGTTTGGCCGACGGGCGAGCCCGACGAAGCGCCGCAGCAAGGCTCACAGCTCGGCTATAACTGGATCGATTGGCGAAAAGGCGGGATGGAGTTCTCAGCGATCTCTGACGTCAGCGCGCCGGATTTGGTGGAGCTTCAGAAGTTGATTTCGCAATAGCGCGGGCAATCGGCGAAGAGCGAAGAAAAACCGGATTGCGCTTGAAGTTTACGGCTGGGCAAGCTGGGGCGCAGCGGTGCTGCGCCCCTACATGACGATGACCGTACCGAGATAGCGGTCGAATTCTAGTTTTGTTGTTCGTAGGTGTGTGTCGCGGTGTACTGCTTCACGTCTTCCTTCTCGTGAATCGCGTGCAATGCAACAGTGCGGGTCTTGCCCGGATGTACGGCAACATTTTGCCAGTCGCTGGAAACGCCGTTGCTGGTTGCGCGAAATTCGTAGACGTCGCCCTTAAGCTTCGACACCGTGAAATGTCCGCGTGCGTCGGCGTGAGCGACATGAGGCGCCCTGCCGCCGGCATTCTGATAGGTGACAATGGCGTTGGGAAGGGGTTTGTTGTCGGCGCCAAGCACGACACCTGTTACAACCCCGGAGCCGCCTTGAGGCGCCGCGGCAGCGCTAAAAGCGCCGGCCAAACCACCCATCATTAGCAGCGTCGCGGCCGCAATCACTCTGTTTTTCATTTGAATGTCTCGTTTCCGTCGCCCATCGGTCCGTCGTAATGGAAATCCGTTTTGCCGGCAGGAATGCAAAGAGGCTGTGCCGGCTCCGTCGAATCCAGTGTAAGTTGAGAGTGGAAGCGCCGGCGTTTCTGCGCAGGCCAGTCGTGCTTCTCATCAACCTGACCCATTGGACAGGCCGAGTTTCATCCGGTGAGACGCGCCGTCGAGCGAGCTGCCATCACTTCTCGTCGAGAATTTCGCGTACCATGCGAGCCAGCGTTGTCGGACTATACGGTTTCTGCAAATATCGTCCCGTCGTTCCTTCCGGCACCATCTCGGACTCGGGTGAATAGCCACTCGTAAAAACAACGCGCAGGCCCGAATATTTCTGCGCCAGCTGCCTGGCCGCAGCCGAGCCACCCACCTTTGGCATGATCACATCGAGGATCGCGAGCGCCGGCCGCTCGTGCTCCGAAAGCCGCATCGCTTCTTCGCCGTCCGCGGCGGAAAGGACGCGATACCCAAGACTCACCAGCGTCTGCCGCGCCATCTCGCGAATCGATTCGTGATCTTCGGCAAGCAAGATCGTTTCGGTGCCGCGCATCTCCGCGCGTGATGGCGCCGCCGATTTCGCCGCCGGCCCCTGCGAAGCCCCGCCTTCCATCGCTGGGATGTACACGCGAAACAAGCTGCCATGCAACGGCTCGGTGTAAACGTGGATGAAGCCGCCGTGTTGTTTCACGATGCCGTAAACGGTGGCGAGTCCCATGCCCGTGCCTTTGCCTCGTTCCTTCGTGGTAAAAAACGGCTCGAAGATGCGCTCGCGCGTTTCCGGATCCATGCCCGAGCCCGTGTCGGAAACGGACAGCACGGCGTAGCGCCCCGGCGTGACGTACGGATAAAAGCGGCAATACGGTTCGTCAAGCTCCGCCATTTCGGTTTCGATGACAAGCCTGCCGCCTTCGGGCATCGCGTCGCGCGCATTGATGCAGAGATTCATCAGCACTTGCTCGAGCTGCGTCGGATCGGCATTCACAGGATCGAGCGGCGTCGTGACAAATTTCACTTCGATATTTTCGTCGATCACTTTATCGAGCAAGTTGTGCAGCCCGTCCGCGACGCTGTTCAAATCGACGGCGCGGGGTTGCAGCACTTGCCGCCGCGCGAACGCAAGCAGTTCTCGCGTAAGCGCCGCGGCGCGATTGGCCTGCTCGCGGATTCGCTCGAAGCGCTCCGCCATCACGGGAAAGTCACGGCTATTTTCGAGCCCGAGTTCGGCCCAACCCAAAATCGCACCGACGACGTTGGTGAAATCGTGCGCCACGCCGCCGGCGAGCTGGCCGATTGCTTCGAATTTTTGCGATTGCCGCAGTTGCCGCTCGAGCGCGCGCACTTCGGTAACGTCTTCCGCGATCATTTCGTATGTGTCTCGATCGTCGTCGGAAGAGAGTCGCCGCAAGTACAGGCGCACCGCGAGAATTCCGCCGTCAGGACGCTTCCACTCCGCTTCCGCGCCGCGGATTTGGCCGACCTCCCGGCAGGTTGCCATCAGCCGCGCATAGTGTTCCGGGAATCGAAACAAATCGCGCGCGAGATTCAAATTCTCGACGCCGCCTTCCGAACCGCAATTGAGCATGCGGCGTAGCGCCGGATTGGAGTCGAGAAAAGCGCCGTCACTCGAGATGCGAGCGATGCCGTATGCCGCGTGTTCCACGAGGCTGCGATTTCGCGCTTCGGAAATTCGTAACGCTTCGTGCGAGCGCTGATTGTCGTCACGCAGCGCCTTTTCGCTGAGAGCACGGTTCAAGGCGATCGGCAACCGTTTCAAGCGATCTTTCAGGATGAAATCGCTGACGCCCTGCTTGATGCAATCAACGGCTGCTTCTTCGCCGAGCGTTCCGGTGACCAGCAGAAAAGGAATGTCGCGTCCCGCGGCGCGCAGATCGGCGAAGGCATCGAGGCCACACCAACCCGGCAGGCGATAGTCGGCAAGCACGGCGTCGAAGGAACCGTTCGCCAGGACTCGGAGAAAGTCGTCGCGCGTTTCGACCAGAGTCGGTTCGATGCGAAAGCCGGAATCGCGAAGCTCGAGCAAGATCAGCTCGATGTCGCTTGCCGAATTCTCGATGAGCAGGACGCGCAGCGCGGCCGTCACGTGAACGGTCGGGGCGTGTTCAAGCACCGGCGATTTCATGTGCGCGCTCCGGGGTCGGATTCCAGAAATGCAGCGGTCGGCGGCGGCCGATTGATGCGCAACCAATACGTGCCGAAATCGCGAATAGTGTCCTGAAATTCCTGGAGATCGACCGGTTTCTGAATGTAGCTGTTCGTTCCTGATCGATAGCACTCGACCAGGTCGCGATCTTGCGCGGATGATGTCAGCACGACAACGGGAATCGATCGCGTGCGCGGATCGGATTTGATCGCGCGCAAGACCTGATGCCCGCTCACCTTTGGCAATTTCAGATCGAGCAAAATTAATTTCGGCGGGCGATCAAATGTTCGCTCGGCGTAAGGCCCGCGGCAGAAGATGAAATCAAGTGCCTCGGCGCCATCGCGTACGACGTGGACATTCGTTGTCAGTTTTTCCTTGCCGATCGCCATCAAGGTAAGTTCGGCGTCGGCCGGGTCGTCTTCGACCAACAAGACTTCTTCGCTTCGGCTGTTCATACCACCGCTCCAACCGGCTCATTCCAATCCGCCGTGGCCGCTGCGCCGGCCGGCACACTGAAATAGAAGCAAGCGCCTTTGTTTAGTTCGGATTCCGCCCACACCCTTCCGCCGTGCTTTTGCACGATACGGTGCACGGTCGCGAGGCCGATGCCCGTGCCCTCGAATTCGTCCTGACGATGCAAGCGTTGAAATACTCCGAAAAGTTTTTCGGCGTGGCGCGGATCGAAGCCGACGCCGTTGTCGCGCACAAAGATCACATCCATGTCGGTTCCCTTGAAGCTCCCTACTTCGATCGTCGCAATCTGGCGGTCGCGGGTGAATTTCACGGCGTTAGAAAAGAGATTCGTGAACACAAGACGGAATAGCCCCGGATCGACTTCAAGCTCAGGGAGGGAACCAATTTCCCATCGAACGTCGCGCTCAATACATTCCGGCTCGACTTCCTTGCGTGCTTCATCGACAAGCGTGCGCAACGACTGTCGCTCACGCCGTGTGGCCTGGCGACCGACGCGAGCCAGCGTCAACAGATCCTCGACGAGTTCGGACATGTGTTTCGCCGCGCTGCGAATTCGCCCCAGATAGTGCTGCGCGCTTTCGGGCAGTTGCGGTCCGTAGGTTTGTTGCAAGATTTGAGAGAAGCCGTTGAGATGTCGCAGCGGAGCGCGAAGATCGTGCGAAACGGAATAGCTGAATGCCTCGAGTTCACGATTCATTTCTTCCAGTTCGGCGGTGCGTTGCTTTACGCGCCGGCCAAGATAATCGTTGAGCTCGCGCACTTCTTCCTCGGCCTTCGCGCGAGCGCGAATCTGAGCATGCAAATCTTCGAGCACGTGGCCAAGCTCGGCACGCTGGCCTTGGAATTGGATGCCGAGCATTTCCTGGGCGCGGCGCAAACCGCCTTCGATCGTGGCGCGCAACAGAATTTCTCGTTGTACGAGATACATTACGGCGCAAAGAATGATCGCCGTGAGCGCGCAGGCGATGAGCAGTACGAGACGAGTGCGCGCAACGCCGGCGTGCACCATCGCGGATCGTTCCGCGAGCGAAGCGCGCTCATCGTTTTCCATCGTATTGAACAGATCGCGAACACGATCGGAGGGCTGAAATGGCATGCTCCATGCGGATGGGGCAGGGGTTGAAGGGTTCTCGGCGACCGCGTCGTCCATCGCCTTCTGTAGCAAGACAAGCTGCTCCGCGAGCAGTGGTGTCAGCTCGTTGAGAATCTGCACTTGCTTCGGATTATCGGCTGTGAGTGTTCGCAGGTCGGCCAGGGTTTTCCGCAGACTGTCCATGTCGTCGCGAAAGTGCGCGAGCAAGTCCGGGCGGTGCGTGACACGAAAAAAGCAGAGCTGATTCATAAGCCGCGATCGGCTGAACCGCGCCTGGCCGATTTTGTCGAGTACGTCCTCAGTGTGTGCCGACCACTCGAAAACCGTTTCCGCTTCGCGCGCGCTGCGCAATGTAAGGAAAAATGCGACGCTCAAAATCGCGATGACAACCGAAATGACGCCCCACAGATTGCGCCGGAACTTCAGAGCCCGATTCATCGGGGATTACCTTCGCACCGTATCGGCGTCGTGCATTCGTTCCGAGGGGGTCACATCCGTGGCGCACCGCGCATCGGTGTGCTGCGTACGATTTCCCTGTGCTGCGCTTCGCGGTGAATCGGGTTCGCGCTGGCGCAGTTGCGACTCCACCTCATCGAGAAACTCGCTGAAGCTGCGGTCGCTTCGCCCCGACCATACGCCGACGGTCAGACGCAGGTCGATCGGGCCCCACGGAGAGCGCGTTCGATTGTGGACCGCCAAATGTTGCTCAAGGCGCTGCAGCATCACGGGCGCGCTGGGCGCGACCGCATCGACGGCGAGAACCGCGAATTGAGCTGGGCCGAGCCGCGCGACGAGATCGCTACGCCGGCAACTGCCTGCCAGAAGAGTAGCGACGTCTCGCAGCGCGTGGTCGGCGGCGCCCGGCCCGAAGCCGTCGCGCAGCGTTTGAAGATTTTCAAAGAGCGCGCAGATGAGCACCATCGATTCGCCACTGCGGCGCGCTTCTTCCATGCAACGCGCGCCCAGCGTTTGCAACCCTTCGCGCGTGTAGAGACCGGTCAT
>DATAMU010000239.1:0-1519 GCA_036266605.1 Candidatus Acidiferrum sp.
AACATCGACTCTCGCCTCAGATCCCGCATTCCATCAATCATCAAAATATCCAGGTCGCGAGCAAGCTCCCGATGCTGAAATCCATCGTCGAGCAAAAACACATCAACTCGTCGCTCGCCCTCCAACTTCGATCCCGACGCAAATCGATCCGCCCCAACTCCGAATCGCACGCCATCTCCCAATCGCTTCCGCAACAACTCAATCTCGTCGCTCGTCCCGCCCGACCCCTTATACCCGCGGCTCAAAATCGCCACGCTCTTCCCTTCCGCCAAAAATTTCTGCGCCAGCCACAACACCATCGGCGTCTTCCCCGTCCCACCGGTCGTCAAATTTCCGACGCTGATCACCGTCCCGCGCAATCGCTTCGTCTTCAGCCAACCGGCGTCATACATCCAATTCTTCCCGCGCACGACCCATCCATACACAACCGACAGCGGCCACAACGCTACAGCCAGCCCTCGCGGAATCCGCGTCACGCCGGCCGCCCCAAATATTTCGCGATCTCCTCCATCGCCCGCGCCGTCGCCCCGCGGCTCTCGTCCACCAACCGCCTCGCTGTCTCGCTCATCGCTCGCTGCCGCTCCGGGTCGCGCAGCAACTCGATCCAAGCCACGCCCGCATCCTCGGGACTCTCCACCTGCACCGCCGCCTTCGCAGATACAAATCGCGACGCCATCTCCGCAAAATTTTCCATCGACGGCCCAAACACCGGCACTTTCCCAAACGCCGCCGGCTCCAAAATATTGTGCCCGCCCGACTCCACCAACGACCCGCCCACAAACGCCCCGTCCGCCAATCGATAAATCGACGCCAGCTCGCCAATCGAATCCAACAACAACACCGTCACGTCTTTCGGAATTCCCAGCTCATTTGTCGCAGTCGCGCTCGTCGATCCACCCACACCCGCTTTGTGGGTCGCGCCTTCAGGCGCGACATCACCTGCCCCCGCCGCGAGGGGCTTTAGCCCCTGTCCCGCAGCCGCTCCACTCGCCGCCCCGTTCCCCGCAATCTTCAACTCCGACCGCCTTACAAATTTCCTTCGCGACTCCTGAATAAAATCCGCCGCCTGCTGAAAACACTCCGGCTTCCTCGGCGCCAGCACCAGCAATGCATTCGGGAACTCCCCCTGCACCACACCAAACGCAATCAACGCCAGCGGCTCTTCGCTCGACACCACACTCCCCGCCACAATCAGAGGCCGCCGCCCTCCACGCTCCACTTCGCGCGCCAACCAATCCGACATCGGCGTCGCATCCGGCACCGCCTGGTCATACTTCAAATTCCCGCTCACCACCACGCGCTCGCCCGGCGCGCCCAACTCCCGTACCCTCTCCGCATCCCGCGCGCTCTGCATCAAAAACGCCCGCGCATGTCCCAACGCATCCCGCAAGAACGGCCGCAGATAAAATCCCGCCCACCCAAAAAATTTCTGATATCGCGCAAACGACTTGTCCGAAATCCTTCCGCTCACAAAAATCACCGGCACCTTGCGCCGATCCGCCTCGCGCAAAAAGTTCGG
>DATAMU010000240.1:0-12191 GCA_036266605.1 Candidatus Acidiferrum sp.
CCAAAACCCTCCCGGCGTTTCCCATCCTTGACTTGCCTACACGCCACCGATATTGTGCAAACGAGACACCTGTGGCATCCCAACCACACCCCGCCGCAACTCCAAGATTCGCATTCGTCTGCCCAAGCGTTCTCAGTTCCCACGGAGCCTCAACGACGCTCCGTAGGGGCACGGCACCGCCGTGCCTGTCTTCGCTCAAAATTGCCTCACCCTCACCAACCTCCACGACGCCGGTGATCACATGAGCCTCCGCCCGCGCCAACGCTGGACCCTCGTCTTCGGCGGCATCGCCATCACTCTTCTTCTCGCCGCGATCTTCACCTTCGGCTCGCTCGACGTCCCGTTCAAACCCGGTAACTGGCGCGCCGTCATGGGACTGTATTCAGTCTCCAGCTTCATCACCGCCGCGCTTCTCGTCTTCGGCCTCATCCTGACGCGCACGATCCTTCGCCTCTGGGCCGAGCGCAGCAAAGACCAGCTCGGCGCTCGCTTCAAAACGAAAATGGTCGTCGGCGCGATGGCCCTCTCACTCCTGCCCGTCGTCTTCATGTTTTTCGTCAGCTATTCCCTGCTCAATCGCACCCTCGGCCGCTGGTTCCCGCGTCCGCTCGAAATCGCTTCTGAACAAACGCAATCGCTGATGAACGATTTCGGCCGCGGTTCGCTCCCGCGCTTGCGCAACCTCGCGCGGCAGGTCCAGGCAGACAGCGCCGAGCCGACCGAAAAAGTCCTACAGAACGCCTTTAAATCCGGACTCGATGCGCTCTGGATTCTCGACAAAGATGGCAACGTCGTTCGTGGTGGAGTTGTCTGCGACGACCAGCCCGAAGATCGCTCTGCTCAAATCTGCGAAAGCGTCGGTGTCGCCGGCAAGCCGATGAAAGCACTGCCGTCGGGTGTGGAAATCTGGGAAGCACGCGGCAAGGACTATCTCGTCGCGCGCGTTCCCGCTTTCGATAAAGGCCAGCCCGTCGGCTCCATCGCCGCCGGCTATCTCACCAGCCCGAATTTCCTGACGCGACTTAACGATATCCAGTCGCATCGCGACGAATACGACAAAGAAAAGCAAAACCTGCGCGCGCTCAAACGCCAGATGCTACTCATCCTCTTCTTCTTCACGATGCTACTTTTGTTTTCGTTGATGTGGATCGCCACGTTCCTCGCCAAGCAGGTGACGGTCCCAATTCAAGCACTCGCCGAAGGCACCCGCGAAGTCTCCTCAGGCAATTTTGACTACCAGGTTCCCGAGCAGTCGCAAGACGAACTGGGAATACTCATTCGCTCGTTCAACGCGATGACCACGCAGCTCCGCGATTCACGCGCGCAAATCGATCAGTTCACGCGCAACCTCCAGCAAGCTGTCGGCGAACTCGAACGCCGCCGCCAGCTGATGGAAACCAGTCTCGAAAACATTCCGACCGGCGTTATTTCGCTCGATTCTGAAGGCCACATCCTTCGCGAAAACTCCGCCGTCACGCGCATGTTCGGCGGTAGCACGCGCGACATCGAATCACTCGAAAATCTCCTCGGCTCCGAAGCCACGCGCACAATCCAGTTGCTCATGCGCCGCAGTCTCCGTATGGGCGTCGTCTCGCGCGAAATCGAAACCGTTATCGCCGGCCGCGTCCTTCACCTTGCAGTCACCGTCAGCTCGCTCGGCCCGCGCCGTGCCAACACCGGCTTCGTCCTCGTGCTCGACGACCTCACCGAAGTCTTACGCGCTCAAAAATCCGCCGCATGGCAGGAAGTCGCCCGGCGCATCGCCCACGAAATCAAAAATCCTCTGACTCCGATTCAACTCTCGTCGCAGCGCCTCACGCGCTTCCTCGATCGCCGCGCTCCAGGCGAACTCGAAGATCCGCTCGACCCCGAGCTGACGCGCCTCACGCAGGAATGCTCGCGCCTGATCGAACGCGAAGTCGCCACGCTCGCGCAGCTCGTCAATGAGTTCTCGCAATTCGTCCGCTTCCCCACCGCAAAGCTCGCGCCCACCAGCGCCAACACCGTCATTCAGGAAGCCGTCGAAGTTTTCTCCGGCCGTCTGGACGGCATCGTTTTGAAAACTTCTCTCGCGGAAAATCTTCCGCCGGTCCGCGCCGATGGCGGCCTGCTGCGCAGTGTCGTCGTCAATCTGATCGACAACGCCGCCGAAGCTCTCGAAACCGCGACGCTACGCGAAATCACCGTCACAACGAGCGTTCAAAACGACGCAGAAACCGTCGAAATCTGCGTGCAGGATACAGGTCACGGCATTTCACCCGAAGACAAAGACCGTCTCTTTTTGCCGCACTTTTCCACGAAAAATCGCGGCACCGGCCTGGGCCTCGCCATCGCCGCGCGCATCGTCGCCGAACACGGCGGCACCATTCACGTCGAAGACAATTTTCCGGTCGGCTCGCGCTTCTTGGTCGAACTGCCGTCGGCCGAACCTGCAACAACCGCCGTCACCGAACGTAACGGCGTCGAAGCAACGTAGCGCCGGCTTGCCCTGAGCCTTGAAGGGCATCTTGCCGGCTCTTGGGTTCTTAAAAATCGACTCGGCCTGACGAAGGACACGTAAGAGTTCGAGTTTCGAGTTTCTAAGGAAGGCAGACTGAAAAAGAGAAATGACCAATCGGCCCCAACTACTCGTTGTCGACGATGAAGCCGGCATCCGCGAATCGCTCTCATCGATTCTCAAAGACGAAGGCTACGCCGTAGACACTGCCGCCTCCGCCGAAGAAGCGCTCGAACGCTCTTCGCACGGCGACATCGAAGTGATTCTGCTCGACGTCTGGCTGCCCGGCATCGACGGCCTCGAAGCGCTGAGCCGTTTGCAGGCGCAGCCGCGCCCGCCGGCCGTGATCATGATTTCCGGTCACGGCACAATCGAAACCGCCGTGCGCGCCACAAAGCTCGGCGCCTTCGACTTCATTGAAAAGCCGCTTTCGCTCGAAAAAATTGTCGTGCTCGTGCGCAATGCCGTGCAGCAGCGCCGCCTCCAGGAAGAAAATCAGTTGCTGCGCAGCGAACTCGGGCATCGCTATCAGGTCATCGGCGAAAGCGTCCCGATGAAAGCGCTGCGCCAACAGATCGCCGTCACCGCACCGAGCAACGGCCGCGTTCTGATCTTCGGTGAAAGCGGCACCGGCAAAGAACTCGTCGCACGCGCGCTTCACGCCGCCAGCCTCCGCAACAAAGGCCTCTTTGTCGAAGTAAATTGCGCCGCGATTCCCGAGGACTTGATCGAATCCGAACTTTTCGGCCACGTAAAAGGCAGCTTTCCCGGTGCCGCCGAAGACAAAATCGGCAAATTCAAAAAAGCCGACGGTGGCACGCTCTTCCTCGACGAAATCGGAGACATGAGCCTGCGCACGCAATCAAAAGTTCTGCGCACGCTTGAAGAGGGCCGCATCGAACCTGTCGGCTCAAGTCAAAACGAGAGTGTCGATGTTCGCGTCCTCGCCGCCACAAACAAAAATCTCGAACAGGAAATCGCCCGCGGCGCTTTCCGCCAGGATCTCTTCTATCGCCTGAACGTAATCCCCTTTTTCGTGCCACCGCTGCGCGATCGCAAAGAAGACATCCCGATTCTCTCGAAATATTTTTTAAACGAATTCAGTTCCGCCTACGGAAAACGCACGCGCGAACTCAGCGACACCGCCATGGAAATCCTGATGCGCTATCCGTTCCCCGGCAACGTGCGCGAGTTGCGCAATCTCGTCGAGCGCCTCGTCATCGTATGCCCACAAGCGCGCATCGAGCCGCACCACCTGCCGCCCGAACTTTTCCGCGGCGTAGCCGAAAGCCCACAACACCCGTATAACACGCTCCACGAAGCCCGCAGCGCCTACGAGCGCGAATTTATCTTGCGCAAACTCCAGGAAAACCGCTGGAACATGACCCAAACCGCCGGCGCCCTCGGCCTCGAACGCAGCCATCTCTACCGCAAAATGAAAAGCCTCGGCATCGCCGCCCCAGACTGATCGCGCAACACATCACGAATTTTCTTGAGAGCAGAAAGAGAGAACGAGAAGAAAAAACTAAACATCGTCTTTGTCGACCGGGCCGTCGTCGATGTCGTCCCCGTCGACCGGGCCATCGTGGAGGCCTTCGTACAGATCGGCTTTCGCACCGGCAGGCGGGCGATCGAGTTCTTCATCGGCGTCGTCCGGCAAATCGGCTTCGCCGGCGCCGGATGCGTCGGTATCCAGCGCAGCAGGATCGGACGCATCGGCGTCAGTGCCAAACTTGGCTTGGGCGCTGCTAAGTCCTTCGAGTTGGAAGTGCCAGTCGAGCTCGCGAACGCGCAACGGATTTTCGCGCCAGTTCGGAGCAACCTTCACGAAAGTTTGCAAATAAACTTTCGTGCCCAGCAATTCTTCGAGTTCCTTGCGCGCTTCGGTACCGACTTTCTTCAGCACCGAGCCCTTTTCGCCGATGAGAATTTTCTTCTGCGAATTGCGCTCGACGTTCAGCGTCGCTTCGATCCGCGTCAGCTTCGGCAGCTCTTCAAACTTGTCGATGAACACGGCCAGCGCGTACGGCACTTCGTGATACATGATCTTGATCGCCTTCTCGCGAATAATTTCTGCCGCAAGGAAACGCTCGGGCTGATCGGTGATCTGGTCTTCGGGAAAGTACGGCTCGCTCTCCGGCAGGCGTTGCAAAATTTCACGCTGCAACTCGTCGACGCCGGTTCCCTTCAGCGCTGAAATCGGAACGATGGCCGCGAACTCGAACGATTTTTGCAGCGCGTCGATCAGCGGCAGCAACTTCGCTTTCGGTATTCGATCGACTTTGTTCAAAGCGAGGATCGTCTTACCTTCGTATCTTTTCGCCTTTTGCAAGAGCAGCGAATCGGCGTACGGCAGCGCGCGGCTCGCATCCACCATGAGCAATAGCACATCGATGCCTTCGAGAGCCGCGGCGACTTCGTGCATCATCTGACGGCCAAGTGCGGAATCGGCTTCGTGCAACCCCGGCGTGTCGATAAAAATAATCTGGCCCTTCGCCGACGTCACGATGCCTTGAATGCGATTGCGTGTCGTCTGCGGCTTGTCGGTGACGATCGCGACTTTTTGCCCAACGACGCGATTTATGAATGTCGATTTGCCCGCGTTTGGCCGTCCGACGATCGCGACGAATCCAGCGCGAAAATTAGGTTTTTTGCTCGATGGTTTATTCAAAATGTTTTGCTCAAATCTTTCGCTCGATGCGTTTACTCAAATGAGTTTCACGTAGATGGAGCTTACTCAACAGTGTTACTGAATGCATCCACCGTCAAGGGATCTCAATCGGCGGACACTTGTGCCGGCGTTGCTGCGGCACGCTTGCGAACGCGAAGGCGAAGCACTTTGCGCTGGTTCGCTTCGAGCACCTCAAAGCGATGGCCTTCGAGATCGATGGAGTCGCCGGGCGCGGGAACTTTGCCAAGGACATGGCTTAGCAAACCCGCGACCGTCGTGACGGCTTCGTCGGATTTTTCTCCGAACTGCACGCCAAGCAATTCTTCGACGTCGCCGATGCCCATGCTGCCACGCAGAATCAAGCTGCCGTCCGGCTCGCGCATCACGTCCGGAGCCGGATTCGCTCCGTTGCGACCGCTCTCGCCGACGATTTCTTCGACGAGATCTTCGACGGTCGCGAGTCCCGTGACGAGTCCGTGCTCGTCGATGATGATCGCCATCGGCTGATCTTTATGACGCATTTCGCGCAGGAGCTCGGAGCCAACTTTTGTTTCTGGCACGAACAGCGCCGTGCGCGCAAGCTCGCGAACCTTGCGCTTCGGCAAATCGGAATCTGCGATGTGCAGCAAATCCTGCGCGTTCACGACACCAAAAATGTCGTCAAGCTCGCGCTCGTACACCGGCATGCGCGCAAAATGCAGATCGATGAATTTCGTGTGCAGCTCTTCCAGCGTCGCATCGGCCGCGATGGCGACGATGTCGGGGCGCGGCGTCATCACTTCGCGCACGCGCTTGTCGCTGAATTCAACGACTTGCTCGATGAGCGACGCCTGTTCGGGCTCGATGATGCCTTCTTCTTCGGCTTGCTCGACCAACGCTTCGATGCCTTCTTCAGTGCGCTGCTCTGGAGTCTGATCGAAATCCCTTTCGGAGATGCGCGCGAGCGATTCGGCGCCTTCGAGAAAAATACGTGCGGGCCACGCCACGAACATGCCGAGGCGAATGATCGGAACCAGCGGCAGCAGCCAGCGACCGGTGGTGCGATACAGCAGCATGTCAGGAATAAAGTGCATCAAGATCACAACTTCGAGCGTGAGGAACACGCAGAACTCGACAAAGGATTCCCAAGTGCCGGGAACGAAATAGACGACGCCGCGCGTGGTTTCGAGCACGAGGAACGCGAGCCAGAAGTGGCCGAGGATGCGGAAGGTGCGGCCGCCGCTGCGGCGATTTATTTTTAATTTTGGCTCGATTTCGTTTTCGAAAATTTCGAGATGTTCGTGCACGCGGCCCGTGGTCATGCGACCGAGTTCGCGATAAATGAGCGTGAGATAGGAGAAAACGGGTAGCCCGAGCGCGAGCAGGACGGTGCCGATGGTGTAGGCCCAGAAGTAGAGTTTCACGGTCACTGGAGGCCCAACTTTCGGCGGAGGCGATTTTCGACGCGGGTCATCTGGCCGTTGTCGGTTTCGTGATCGTAGCCGAGGAGGTGTAGCACGCCGTGGAGAATTAGAACTTGGAGTTCGTTGGGGAGCGTGCGGCCGTGTTTTTTCGCGTAGCGGCGGGCGGTGGCGGGGGAGATGGCGATGTCGCCCAGGAAATGGCCCTCAGGGGCTGAAGCCCCTCCCTTGCTAGCAACGTACGGCACGGCTGAAGCCGTGCCCTCCCGGCGAGGGGCTTTGGCCGTAACCGATGGCTCACCCCGACGGCGAACCCGAGTCGACGTCGACGGTGCGAAAGCAGTGCGAACTCGAGAGGACTTAACGGATCGATCGTGCGGACTTGGGGTGCAGGAGTCCTGCGCCCCTACATGATCTCGCTTGGACGGCACGGCATCATCGTTATTTGGAAAGGAGAGGACGTCGGTGGGGCCTTTTTTATGGCGGTAGGTTTCATTCATGCGGGCGATGGCTGGGTCACTGACCAAGGCGATGGTGATTTCGGCGCCGTTGAGGCGGAGTTGTTTGCGCACACGAGCGAGGAATGCTTCGAGTGGAGGCCGGGCGACACGGACGGTTCGCTGGCGGTTCAGGATCATTGCTGGGTGAATATTGCGAATCTCGATTGCAAATCTCGTTTGAAACCTAGAGTGAGATTTCCTGTTTGCAAATCTCGTCGGGAAATCCCTGCCCTCGCCTAGAAAGCTTCATCGGCCGCACGCCGCTCGATCTTCTGACGCAGGCGGCAGATCCGAGTATTTCGTGCGGCCTAGTGAATTTCTTTTGGCTGCGGCTTCACCGGCTCGTTGGAGCGCGACTCGGGCTTCCCGTTTGAGTTGCCGCCACGCTGCGGCTGAGTGACATCATACTCCTCATAGGCGCGGATAATCTGCTGGACGAGGTTGTGGCGGACGACGTCTTTTTCGCTGAATTGGGTAACGCCGATGCCGTCGATTTTGCCGCAAACTTCGAGCGCTTCGATGAGGCCGGACTTTTTGCCCTGCGGCAAGTCGATCTGGGTTATATCTCCCGTGATGACGGCCTTCGAGTTGAAGCCCAACCGCGTCAAAAACATCTTCATCTGCTCGCTGGTGGTGTTCTGCGCTTCGTCCAAGATTACGAAGGAATCGTTGAGCGTACGGCCGCGCATGAAAGCGAGTGGCGCGACCTCGATGATTCCCTTTTCGAGGAAACGGTCGAGCTTGTCGGGCTCGAGCATGTCGTAGAGAGCGTCGTACAGCGGGCGCATGTATGGATCGACTTTTTCCTGGAGCGTGCCGGGCAAAAATCCAAGTCGTTCACCGGCCTCAACTGCGGGCCGCGCAAGAATGATGCGATTGACGCGCTTTGTGAGTAGCGCGCTGACAGCCATCGCGACGGCTATGTATGTTTTTCCGGTGCCGCCGGGGCCGACCCCAAACATCATGTCGTGCTTTTCAATTTCTTCCATGTAATGGCGCTGGCTGTTGTTCTTCGGCGTGACAACTTTCTTGCCGAAAGAACGCTGGCGTCCGTGTTCGAACGCGCCGCGGGGCGATTCGTGGGGGTCGCCGGTGGCGACGTGAATCAGAGAATTCACTTCGGTGCTGGAGAGCTTGCGACCGTGTCGCGTGAGGTGGTTGTACTCCTCGACGATTTTCACAGCGTGATCGACGTTGTCCTGATCGCCCTCAATGGTCAGGCGGTTGTCGTTGAGGTGTGTGCGGACGTGGAGCGTGTCTTCAAGCAGGCGCACATTTTCATCGAGCGTGCCGAAAAAGGGTTCGATTTGTCCGGAAATGTGGACGGTACGTCGCATTCAGTTGGAGGAGGTGCCTGCGGTGCGGGAGGTCG
Source organism: Candidatus Acidiferrum sp. (assembly GCA_036266605.1). Taxonomy (GTDB): domain Bacteria; phylum Acidobacteriota; class Terriglobia; order Acidiferrales; family UBA7541; genus Acidiferrum. Next base: position 8,441 of record DATAMU010000240.1, read on the forward strand.
TGCGGGCTGCGTTTTGGTTCACGGAATCCTTTGTCACGGCGTTGCAAAACTGCTGCGATGAGTCAACTACAACCCTAGCGCAGGCGATTTGGGAGGTCAAGTTACGGTCTTGTGAACGCCGGCGCGTCATTGCACAGCATCAGGGAACGGTGGTGACCGTGGAGCAGCACACGAAGCTGACGGTGATGTCGGCGGTGCGCTGGCGCTCGCCGGGCACGAACTTCCAACTGCGGACGGCTGCCGCGACCGAGTCGATGAAGATGGCGTTGCCACCGCGGGCTTCGACATCTTTCACCGAGCCGTCGGCGGCGATCGTCGCCTGGACGCGGACGGTGCCACTGACATTCATTTTCTTCAGAATGTCGGGATAGGCCGGTACGACTTTTTTCAGAAGCTTGGGCTGATTCTCTTTAGGCTGATTTTCCTGCGGCACCACTGCCGAGGCCAGGAAGGCCAGCGCGGCGGCGAGACAGAAAGCGGCGATGGCGTGCGAGATGAGTTTGCGTGAGTTCATGTGTTTTCTCGATGCGAGAGGAACTACGCGGATCGCCCCTGCGGAGTCCGGCGATTCTTCTCCGTTGGTATGGGTCTAGTTTGGGCGCGGGGCAGCATGGGGTCAAAGACGGAGAATGCGTGTGTCGCGAATGGAGTATTTAGAGGTGGCTCACACGATGGAGCAGACCTTTGGTACAGGTTGCGGCGCCGACGGAAAAAGAATTTCACCACAGAGTGCACAGAGGACGCAGAGACAGAGGTGCTTCGGCGGGTGCGATTGCGGTAAGTCGGTAGGTTGAATCAGCACATTTTGAGAGCGGATGGGCGGCAAGAGGCGAGGGAGGATGCGGTTGAGATCGTGGCAAGTTGGGGCGCAGCGTGCTGCGCCCCTACACGATTCTGCTCGGCGTTTCGGAAAAGCTATTTGGTTTTGGCTTTTTTGAAGGCTTGGGTGATGGAGGCTTCGGCTAGGGGACCCATGATGGCGTAGCCCTTGGAGTTGGGATGGAGGCCGTCTTCGCTGAGGTCGGCTTTGAGGAGGCCTTTGTCGTCAACCATGGCGGAGAAATAGTCGAGGTAGATGTCGCCGTGGGAGGCGGCGTAGGACTTGATCCACTTGTTGAGCTCGAGGATTTTTTCGGGCGGGCGGCGGTCGCGGACGTCGATTGGCTTGCCGTCGCGGTCGTGGCCGTAGTTGCTGACGGGCATGACGCTGGCGAGGACGACGCGGATTTTGTTGGCGTGAGCGAGTTCGCTCATCGATTCGAAATTGGCTTCGATTTGTTCGAGGGTCATGGGGCCGGTGTTGCCGGCGATGTCGTTGGTGCCGGCGAGGATGACGACAACTTTGGGTTGGAGAGCGATGACGTCGGGGCGGAAGCGGACGAGCATTTGAGGCGTCGTTTGGCCGCTGATGCCGCGGTCGATGTAGGGCTTGCCGGGGAAGAAGCCGCCGTATTGAGGTTGCTGCCAGCCGTCGGTGATGGAGTCGCCCATGAAGACGACGCGCTTTTCGTCTTTGACGGGAGGCTTTACGGAGGAGTTGGCGTCGTGATAGCGGGCGATGTTGGGCCAGTCGTGGAGGGTTTTTTGGGCGGAGGCGAGTTTGGTGTTGAGCTGGTCGCAGTCGCAGGTGGCGGGCGTTTGTGTTTGCGCGTGCGATGCGGGAACGGTGACGAGAATTGCGACGACGAGAATGGACAAGAAGATTTTCATTTTTGTGGTTTGCTCCGCGTGGGAGGGTACGCGATTTGTGGATTGGGTGAAAGAGATTTGTGCCGAGACGAAGCCGATGGCGTGCATCCGCGTTTAACTCAAAACGGAAGAAAAATCTAACGCAGAGGCGCAGAGAGCGCTGAGGGGCGCGGAGATTTTTGCGGCAAGACGCGAGGGAGGATGGGGTTGAGATTGTGCGGACATGGGGCGCAGCGTGCTGCGCCCCCACACGGAGGTGGCGACGGATGAACTGTGATCGTGTTGACGCTGGGCGGAGCGAGCCCCGCTCCTACCGGAATTTCGGGTGGGCGCGCGGGGCAGCATGTAGAATGCGAGGGCAAATTTTGTTGTGAGGAGTTTCGATGAAGATGGCTCGAGCGCGGTGGGCGAATTTGGTGACGGTGGGGGTTGCGATTTTGGCGGCGGGGATTTTTGGCGCGGCGGCGCGGGGGCAGGCGGCGAATGGGACTGGGCTCGTGCCGGCGGATTATCAGAGGATGAGGTCGGTGGCGCAGGCGGCGATTTCGCCAGATGGGAAATTTGTGGCGTATACGGTGATTCGGTATGACCGGCCGGGGAGGCCGTGGCCTCAGCTATGGGTATTCGATGTGGCGAGCGGGAAGAGTTCGCGGATCGGCGGGGAACAGGATGTGGCGGGGTCGCCGGTGTGGTCGCCGGATTCGAAATGGATCGCATACAACGGAGCGGCTGAGGGAAAGCATGGGCTGGCGGTCGTGCGTCCGGATGGGACGGCGGCAACGTTTTTGACGGAGGCGAGCGGGACAAACGCGCCGTTGCCTGGGATGGGGGCGGAGGTGACGTGGTCGCCGGACAGCAAGCAGATCGCGTTTATTTCGGCGACGCCGGGGCCAGAGACGGCGGATGCGACGGGCGATCCGATGGTGATCACGCGCTACATGTACAAGCCGGACGCGGGCGAAGGGATGACGCGATTCAACGACAACCGGCGGCTGCACATTTTTATCGTCGATGTCGGGTCGAAAGCGGTGCGACAGGTGACGAGCGGCGATACCTACGAGCATTCGATCGATTGGTCGCCGCGCGGCGATGAGATTGCGTTTGTGTCGGATCGATCGCCGGAGACGGATCAATTTTTTAATTACGATTTGTTTGCGCTGAAAGTGAGCGATGGATCGATTCGGCGGATTACGGCGACGGAGAATGCGGAATACGATCCGAAATTTTCGCCCGATGGAAAGATGATCGCGTATCGCGCGACGAAACGGGGGCTGACGGATCGCGAGACGACGATGGAGGACACGCACGTCTGGGTGGTGAACGCCGACGGATCGGGACGGCGGGAGTTTGCGACGATCGACAACCGTCAGGGTGCGCCGGTATGGAGCGGCAATGGGCGCGCGATTTATTTCACGGTGCAGGAGCGCGGGAGCGTGCATTTGTACCGGCAAGCGATCGATGCTGACGCGAAGGCGGAGAAGATTATCGATGGGACTGTGAGTATTGGTTCGGAGTCGGCGGCGAAGTCGGGGGCGATGGCATATGTGCTTTCGACGCCGAGCGATATGGGTGAGCTCTGTGTGCGCGACGCTGGCGCGAAGACGGGCGACCTCGGGAAAAGGATCACCGAATTGAACAAGGAAGTTTTGGCCGGAAAGCAGATCGCCGAGGTCGAGCCGTTCACGTTTGTCAGCAACGACAACAAATATCAGGTGGAAGCGTTCTTGGTGAAGCCGCTGGGGATGACGGCGGATTCGAAACATCCGCTGATTGTGAATATTCATGGCGGGCCGCACGGGCAGAACGGGCCGATGTTTAGTTTTCGCGATCAGGCGTTTGCGGCGCTGGGATGGGCGACGCTGCATGTGAATTATCGCGGCTCGACGGGATACGGGCAGGCGTACGCGGATGCGGTGTTTGGCGATCAGGACGGCAACGAGGGGCAGGATGTTTTGTACGGCGTCAGCGCGGCGCTGCGTCGATATTTGTGGCTCGATCGCGAGCGGATGGGGATCGAGGGTGTCAGCTATGGCGGGCAACTGACGATGTGGCTGATCACGCA
>DATAMU010000241.1:0-2035 GCA_036266605.1 Candidatus Acidiferrum sp.
TATCGACTTTCGGCGGCGCGGGAGGCGCAACGGCCGGCGTGATCGAAGGACCGGATTTTGAATCGATATCCGCCATGGCCTCACTCTAACAAAAGAATCAGCACGCGATGCGGACCGTGCACGCCGACAACAAGCGGGCCCATGTCGGCAGTGGCGCTCGGCCCGGTGATAAAAACCAGGTTTCGCTTGAGGCTTTCGCCGTCGAACATATCCGGGTTAAACAAATCGCGCGGGCGTTCGACGATGCGCTCTTTGGGCAACAGGATGATGTTGAGCGGCATGAGCAGACACGACGCGGCAACCAGCGGACGGCCAAGCGAGACGCAAATCGAGCCCGTACTGGCAACGGCGGCGAATGCTTCGGTGATGCCGACATCGGCGGTGGCGAGTTCGTCGTCGTGGGGCTTGGGAATGACGCCTGCGAGGCCGCGAAGTCCATCAATGAGCGGCATCGGGAGAAATTCGGGCTCGGTGAGAACGATGCCTTGCGCTTTGCTGGTTGCGAGCGCGACGACATCGCGAAGTGCGACCGGAGTTCGCTTGACTCGCCAGACCATGGCGGCGGCTTCGGTGGCGTGTTCCTCAAAGGTCGCGGCGAGATCGATCATCTGTCGTGGTGGCGTAATTTAGCAGGGATATTGTGCTAGGAGAGGGCGCGGAAGTCTATAAGTGCGGGCTGTGGAGAAAATTGGCGCGTGGAGCGGGTCATAACGATTAGGCGAGATTTGCGCTCGGGGGCGCTGGACAGCGGCTGGCGGGCGCTTCGCGCGTCGTTCAGCGGTAGCCGTGATAGAAAAAGTACGCTGTCATCGAGAAGCCGACAACGATAACGATGATGCGAATCCAATGTTGCGGCGCCTTCATCGCGTAGTGCGCGCCGAACCACCCGCCGGCGACCGCGCCGACCGTCATCACCAGCGCCTGCGGCCACAATATCGCGCCACTGACGACGAACGCGACGGCTGCGACTCCATTGATGATCGCGCCGAGCACGGTTTTGAGCGCGTTCATTTCGTGGACGTCGGTCATGCCCATCGCTGCGAACATCGCGAGATTCATGATGCCGATGCCGCCGCCAAAGTAGCCGCCGTAGATGGCGACGAGCAGTTCGAAGAGCGACGCGCCGACGAGTGCGTTCGTGCTGGCGTCATGCGTAACCCGAGCCGAAATGCGACGGGTAAGATGCTTGCCGAAGGTGAAGAGGAGCGTCGCGCCGAGGAGCAGCCACGGAAGGACGCGAAGAAATGTCGAAGCGGGCGTCTTGATGAGGAGAATCGCGCCGAGAACGCCACCAATGATGCTGGCAATGACGAGCGGAATCATGACGCGGCGAGAAATATTAAGGCGGCTGCGATACGCACCGCCGCTAGCGGTTGCCCCGAGCCAAAGCGCGAGCGTGTTGGTGGCGTTGGCGGGAACGGGCGGGACGCCCGTGAAGAGCAGCGTCGGAAACGAAATGAAGCTGCCGCCGCCGGCGACGGCGTTGAGTGCGCCGGCGATTGCGCCGACTGCACAGAGGAGGATTCCCTGGTGAAGGTTCAAGGAGATTTTTTATCACGAAGGCATGCCGACCGGCCAGTTTCAAGGGGTAGGAGCGTCCTTCACACGCCAGTAATGATTTGCGGCTTTGGAGCGATTTTGAGTTGGGTTCCGTTGACGGCGCGCATCGCACGGTAGCATCATCCTTTGGCTGAAAAGTCGCTGAAAAATTCAAACGGAGCCTCGTCGTGGCCAAGTCTGCCAAGAAAAAAGCGAAATCGAAGGCCGTTGCAAAATCGCACCAAAAAGAACCGACAGTGATGGCCGCCAAACACGCGGCGGCAACTCCGGCTAAACATAAAGCACCAAAAGCCGCGGCAACACCAAAAGAGAACGAAGCCCAGATCGCGGTGCACTGGAAGGAAGAGGATCTCTTCTTCCCTTCCGCAAAATTCATCGGACAGGCAAATCTCAATGATCCCGCGTTCGTCGCGCAATTCGACGAGGCGAACTTCCCCGAATGTTTCCGCGCCTACGCTGATCTTCTCGACTGGGA
>DATAMU010000242.1:0-1682 GCA_036266605.1 Candidatus Acidiferrum sp.
GGCCACTACGATACGGTCTACTCGAGCGGCACGCTGCGAAAGATGCCGTTTCGCGTTTCCGCAGGCAGAGCTTACGGCCCCGGCACCTTCGACATGAAGGCCGGCATCGTCCAGGCGCTTTTCGCCGCGCAAGCTTTGCAGCGGCTGCCCGCGAGCGAGCAACCGCAGAAACGCATCGTCTTCCTTTGGACTTCCGACGAAGAAATCGGCAGCGAGTCGTCGCGCAAGTTGATCGAAACCGAAGCGCGGCGCAGCGACGCCGTCTTCGTGCTCGAGCCGTCGTACGGCCCGCTTGGCGCGCTGAAAACCGAGCGCAAAGGCGTCGGCGAAGCCGAACTCGTCGTCCACGGGCGCGCCTCGCACGCAGGACTCGCGCCGCAAGACGGCATCAACGCCATCCACGAAATTTCGCGCCAGATCGCGCGCCTTGAGACCTGGAACGACTTGCGACACGGCGTGACAATCAGCGCCGGAACCATCGAAGGCGGCACGCGTACCAACGTCATCCCCGAAATCGCGCGTGTTCAGCTCGATCTCCGCGCAACGACTGTCGCGGATATGCACAAACTCGAACGCCGCCTGCGCTCGTTGCGTCCCGAACTCAAAGGCGCGCGCCTCGAAATCAGCGGCGGCTTCAGCCGCGCACCGCTCGAACGCAAAATGAGCGCAGCACTTTTCGCCCGCGCCAAAACGCTCGCCGCGCAAATGAATTTCACGCTCGAAGAATGCGCCGTCGGCGGCGGCTCCGACGGAAACTTCACAGCCGCCGCGGGAATCCCGACTCTCGATGGACTAGGCGCCGTAGGAGATGGCGCGCATTCGACCCACGAACACGTCGTCGTTAAAACAATGCCGCAGCGCGCCGCCTTATTAGCCGCTTTGCTTCAATCCGTCTAAAGAAGGGCCGTTTAGTGCCTCACTCTCAGTTTTGAGAGGGCTGCGGATTTGGAAATCAGCCCGCCCAACTCTATTCGCCGTCAATGTACGGGCCCAACACTGCTGCGCCCCATGCCCGCACGATATAGTCCACATCTCCGCTTGTTTCTTCTTTCGACTTTCAACTGTCGACTGTCAACCTCTTCTCACAAATATGTCTTTCGCAAATAGTTGGCCGTCTCTTTTTCCAACTCGTCGTAATTCAAGTGCAGCACTTCCTGAATCGCCGCTTCGGTCGTACTTCCAGCCGCGATCGCATTCAGTATTCTCTCCACGTCACTCATCCCATCCGTCTGCACCATGTATTCGACATTCGCCAGCGCCCACGCATACGCATAACTCGCCACCGACGCCGGCAACTGCATCCACGATTTCTCCATCTCCCCCAGCGGCAGCGCCTGCTTCTCGTTATAAACCTGGACCAAAACGGCTGCGTTATCGCGGCTCCGCTGCCCTTCCACCCACTGCGCGATACCCTCGTGCACCCAGATCGGCGCCAGGCTGTGCGTCTTCTGCTGCACAAAACTATGCGTCAACTCGTGCTTCAAGATGCGCGACAAATCGGGCGTCAAGCTCGTCAATCCTTGCACCGGTACTCGAATGCGCCCATCGTTCAGCGCCCCGACCCAACTCGGCGCGCGCGTGATATCCGCAAACGCCTGCTGCGTATACAACACCACGCCGATCGAATCCGGCGGCGTGTAATTCAACTCCGACTCGATCGCGCTGAAATGCATCTCAAGCGC
>DATAMU010000243.1:0-2577 GCA_036266605.1 Candidatus Acidiferrum sp.
ATTTTTGTGGAGGGCGGGAAGTTGGCGTTGGGAACTTGGCAGGGGATTTTTTTGTGTGAGTTTGATGGGCCGCGGGAGCGCAAAGTTTGGGTGAAGGTGCTGGCCGAGGGCTGAACTCGCTGTAGCGTTTGAGTTTGCAACTGCGGGTGCTAGGATTTTGGCGTGACCTCGCTGGGTGTTTACGTACAGGTTCCGTTTTGTCAGACGAAGTGCACGTATTGCAACTTCCATACTGGAGTTGTGTCTGAGGCGCGGTTTGCGCCGTATGTGGATGCGGTGTGCGTGGAAATTGTTGGGCATCAGAGATTTTATTCGGGCGGCGGGATTGAGCTTCCTGAGGAGCTGAGCCGAACGGTAGTGGATAGCGTTTATATCGGCGGAGGGACGCCGAGTCTGCTCGATCCTAGGCAGTTGGCGCGGTTGATGGATGCGATTCGCGGGTCGTTTCGCTGCGATTTGCGCGAGGTGACGCTGGAAGCTGATCCGGAAACGATTACGGCGGAAAAGGCCGCGGCCTGGGTGGCTGCCGGGATTCGACGGATCAGTTTTGGCGTGCAATCGTTTTGTGACGAGGAGTTGAAGGCGGCGGGGCGGATGCATCGGCGCGCGGATGTTTATCGTGCGGTGCCGGTGTTGCGCGAGGCGGGCATTTCGAATATCAGTTTTGATTTGATCGCGGGGCTGCCGGGGCAGACTGCGGAGAGTTGGCGGGATTCGCTGGAGCAGTTGGCGGTGCTGCGGCCGGAACATGTTTCGATTTATTTGCTGGAAGTGGATGAGGGCAGCCGGCTGGGGCTGGAGATTTTGCAGGGCGGGGCGCGATATAGCGCGGGACGCGTGCCGACGGAAGACGAGATGGCGGAGTTTTACGAGATGGCTTGCGCGTTTTTGGAGCAAGCGGGATTCCGGCACTATGAGATTTCGAATTGGGCGCAGCCGGGATTCGAATCGCGGCACAATCTAAAATATTGGCGGCGCGAGCCGTATCTGGGATTTGGCGCCGGGGCGCATTCATTTTCAGGGGCGCAGCGGTGGGCGAATGCCCATGATGCAGCGGCCTATGTTGCGGCGATTGGCGGTGGGAAGTTGCCGGTCGAGCAATTGGAACGCGTGACGCGCGAGTCGGCGCTGGAAGAGGAATTGTTTTTGGGATTGCGGAAGTTGGATGGGATCGATGTGGCGCAGATTGAGCGCGAGTATGGCGTGGCGGTGGAGCCGCGATTCGAACGGTTGATGTTGGCGGGGCTGGTAGAGAGGGAAGGAAGTTGGGTGCGGTTGGCGCCGGGGAAGTTGAGTGTGGCGAATGAGGTTTTTGTGGAGTTGATGAAGTAGGGGAAGGCTTCCACGATTACCCGCTGCGCAAGAGCTTCGTGCATTTGATTTTCATTGAAGTCGAAATTGAAGCCAGGGTCCCTCCACTGCGCGAGCCGACGCGTTCGCAGGAGCGAACGCGAAAGAAAAAGCGTCGGCTCGCTTCGGTCGGGATGACAATTGCTTTTATACGTTTGGGCTTGACGCTCGTGTGAGATGAATTCAGGAGGAAATTTCGTGACTGCCGGTAACAGCAATATTTCAGAGAATCCTGTCGATTTGCGCAGCGACACTTTTACGCGGCCGACGGCCGAGATGCGCGCGGCGATGGCTGCGGCGGAAGTGGGGGACGACGTTTACGGGGAAGATCCGACGGTCAATCGACTGGAACAGCGGGCGGCGGAGATTTTTGGCAAAGAGGCGGCGCTGTTTGTGCCCAGCGGGTGCATGGGGAATTTGATCGCGATCAAGGTGTGGACGCATCACGGCGACGAGGTAATTTGCGAAGAGCGTAGTCACGTAAATATGTACGAGCTGGCGTCGATGTCGGCGATTGCGGGATGCATGCCGCGTGTGGCACGGGCCGAAGACGGGCTGCTGACGTGGAAGGACATTGAGACGGTGATTCGGCCGAAGATTTATTACGACTCGCAGAGTGCGCTGGTGTGTTTGGAGAACACCTTCAATATGTGGGGCGGGACGGTGTATCCGACGAAGCAAGTCGATGATATTTGTGCGCATGCTCATGCGGCTGGGTTGAAGGTGCACCTCGACGGGGCGCGCATTTTTAATGCGGCAACGGCGCTGGGCGAAAGCGTTGCGGCGATGACGCGAAATGTGGATTCGGTGATGTTTTGCTTGTCGAAGGGGCTGGGCGCGCCGGTGGGGTCGATGATCGCCGGGTCGAAGGAGTTTATCGAGAAGGGGCGAATTTACCGGAAGATGTTTGGCGGCGGGATGCGGCAAGCGGGCGTGATTGCGGCGGCGGGATTGATTGCGTTGGAGAAATCGCCGGGGCGGCTGCATATCGATCACAAGAATGCGAAGAGGTTGGCGGAAGGCGTGGCGCAGATTGCTGGGTTTGTGATCGATCCGAGCAAAGTTAAAACGAACATTGTGATTTTCGATTGCGAACAGACGGGAAAGACGGCGGTGGAGTGGTGCGAGCTTTTGTATAAGCGCGGACTGTGGGCGCAGGATACGGCGCAATATTCGGTGCGGTTTGTGACGCATTGCGATGTGAACGAGGAGCAGATCGAGCAGGCG
>DATAMU010000244.1:0-2375 GCA_036266605.1 Candidatus Acidiferrum sp.
ATCGTGACGGGCGTTGGTGGGCTGACGATTACGTTTGGCGGTGATCCGCTGAATATCAACCAGCCGGCAGCACCAGCGGGAAACATCAAGGCGTTGGCGACGCCTGCGTCGAATCCGGTGACGTATCCGCCGACGCAGGTCTCGCGGCTCGTGATGGCGAGCTATTTCATCCAGAAATTTACGGGACCGAGCGGGCCGGACGCGCGATTGATGCGGCAGAGCGGAGGCCATCCGCCGGTGCCGGTGGCGGAACATATCGAAGATTTGAAATTCACGTATGACGTGATCGACCCGGTGTCAGGTGCGCTGACGGCGAACACGCCGACGGCGGTCACCGGCACACCTCCGACGGCGCAGCCGAATCAGATTCGCAAGATCAATATCAACGTGACGAGCAAGGCGTTTCGCGCGGATATGAGCGGGGCGCGGGACAATCAACGAGTGAATCTGACGACATCGATTGGGCCGAGGAATTTGAGTTTTCGCGATCGGTATCAGTGAGAAGAGAGTTGACAGTCGAAAGTTGAAAGTCGAAAAGGAAGAAGAGATTCACCACAAAGTTCGCAGAGGGCGCGGAGAACAGGAAGAGAAGCGCCGGGCAACGAGCAGAGACGCCGAGAACGCAAAGGTGCGCGGAGAAGATTGCTGCCAAGGAGCAGGAGCGAGTTTATGAAGATGCGTTCGAAATTAACGCGAGGGACTTGTAGCAGCGACGGCGCGATGACGCGTAAATCGCAGCGCGGGATTGCGCTGATTACGGTGCTGTTGCTGCTGACGTTATTGTCGGCGATTGCGGTCGCGCTGGTTTACAAGGTGAATCACGAGCAGCACTTGCAGGGAGCGGATTCGGGCAACACGGTGGCGTATTACGGCGCGGAAGCCGGCATGGAAAAGATGATGGCGGACCTTTCGCTGTTGTACGCGCAAAAGGCTGCGCCGACGAATTGCGACATCACTGCGCTGCAAGCGACGCCGCCGAACGCGGCGGCCGTGGGCACGACGTACCGCGAATACATCTATAACGTTCCTCCGCCGGCGGGTGGAGGGTGCGCGGCGCCTCCGACGAATGTGCAGACGATCAGCAGCGGTGCGAACGCCGGTTTGCAGGCGCAGATCGTACGCCTGAATTTACAGGTGACGGCGGATAGTCCGGCGGGCGACGAAGCGCGGCTGATTCGAAACGTGGAAATCGCCGAAATTCCGGTCTTTCAATTTGGCGTGTTTTCGCAAAGCGATCTGGATTATTTCCCGGGGCCGAATTTTGATTTCGCGGGACGCGTGCAGACGAACGGGAATTTGTTTTTGGCGGAAGGCGCGGGAGCGAAGCTGACATTTCATAGCCCGATTCGCGCGGCGGGCGATGTAGTGCGCGACCAGCTTGCGAACGGAGCGAACACGCTCGCACAAGGCCGCACGGGACAGGTGCTGATTCCAACGGCGCCGAATGGATGCGATGGCGCCCAGCCGGCTTGCCGAAATTTCCAGGTCAATCCAAACGAGGGCAGCTCGATTGGCGGTCCGACGGCGGCTTATTCGCCGGGTGGAACCGGGGCGGTGAATCCGATCTGGAACACGATTTCGCTGACGACATACGCGGGAGATATTCTCAGCGGGACGACTGGCGCGAAGGCTCTTACTCTGTCGTTTGTGCAGCCGGGAGTTGGCCCGATCGAAATTATTCGGCGGCCCGCGCCGGCCGAAGCGCCGTCTTCGCTCACGGGCGAGTCGCGGCTTTACAACCAGGCGCAGGTACGGGTGCTGCTCAGCGACGATCCGAACGAATTGCCGGGTGGAGCGGGCGATCCGCAGAACATTCGGTTGGCGAATCTTCAGACGAATGGCGGCGCGCCGGATTATACGAACGGGGTTCCGGTTGCGGGCGTCGGAAATTCGTTTTTCGCGGAAGGAGTGCGAACCGCGGATACGACGGGCGGTGTGACGACGTATCGGGTTGGGCCGGGCGGCGAAACGAACTGGAACACGCTTCCAACGACTCCTCCGGCCGGTGAGGCGACGTTGAAGCCGGTGACGGCTCCGTTGCTGACGCCGACGACGACAGTTGTGGGCGGAACGACGACGACCATGCAGCCGTGGAATTTGCTGGACGGCTATTTGCGCGTCGAGATTCGAAATGGCGCCGGCGCTTACACGCCGGTGACGGCGGAGTGGCTGCAACTTGGATTTGCGCGGGGAGCGGCGCCGCTGCTGAATGGCGCGCCGAATCCTGTGCATCCGAACGCGATTCTGATTTTGCAGCAACAGGCCGATCGCAACGGCGACGGGACGGCGAGCGCCGCGGAACTCGTGACCGATGGCGGAACCGGCAGCACGATTACGGGGCCGGCGACGCGGAACAACTGGTATCCGATCAATAT
>DATAMU010000245.1:0-5069 GCA_036266605.1 Candidatus Acidiferrum sp.
GCTACTTTCCGGCAAGCGCAAGCGAGTCTGAATCCGCGTCCAACGTTGCATCGAAATCCAATGAAGACGGAGCGGCAGCGGATACTGCCGTTACCGGCATGTATCACGCGAGTCGTCGCTGGGAGAGTTCCGTTCTCAAACTAATTGGTCTGTTTCCGGCGCCCAATGGCCAAGTCGAGGTTTCCGTCGAACCCGATAACAGCATCCGCATCGAGAGCTTTGAGGACGCCGCCGGACAGCCGCTGAAATTCCGCCGGATCGCATCGATGCTTTATGAAGACGCGCAAAACCACCAGCGCGCCGCGTTTCGTCGCGGCTGGGACGGCAAGATGCAAATGCAGGTGGGTGCCGCGGACGAAGTCTTCATCCAGGTCGATGCATTGCAGAAGAAATCGCTCAATTATTTAGTTTTGACTGTTGGGTTGGGCGTTGTCGTTCTCACGCTGATTTTCTGGCCGATCGGCGCTTTCGTTCGCAAACACTATGCGCGGCCATTGGAACTTTCGGCTACTGAGCGATCGTTGCGGATTACCGAGCGGCTCGTCTGCATTTTGTTTTGCGTGCTCTTCTTCGGCTGGATGGCTGTCTTCGTCGTCGGTTTACAGGAGTTTGTCCAAATCATGACGGGCCTTGGCCGCTGGATCATTTTGTTCGGTATCGTCGGGATATTTTGCTCCATCGGAACTCTCATCCTCTGGTGGAAAGTGCTGCCGGCATGGAAGGGAACGAACGTGAGACCGTGGATGAAAATCCAAGGCACGGTCGTCGCTCTCGCATGCACCGCGCTCCTCTGGTTCGCCTTTCTCTGGAACCTCATGAACTTCAATACGCACTATTGATCGTTGACGGCGCTGAACGACGGGAAGCGTATTAGGGGCTTTCCGCCTATTCGATGCGGCAGAGGCAGTATAGAAATTGTTGCGTCGTGCCAAACGGCGTGTCGTGCATTTCCTTGACGCTATCCATCATTTGGAAGCGGACGCCAAATTCGGCGTGGAGTGACTCGGCGTCGTAGCGCACTACGTCGAGGCCGCTGCACGTCTTCGGCCCGTCGGGGCCAAACGTGCCGACGAGCACGTGGCCGCCGGGCTTCACGGCACGGGCGACTTGGCGGACGTAAGCCGCGCGCTGCTCGTTCGCAGTCAGAAAATGAAAGACCGCGCGGTCGTGCCAGATGTCATAGGCGTTGCTGGCGAAATCGCAGGTCAAGATGTCAGCCACGATCCAGTGGACTTGCTCGGCCCGCGCGCCGAGCCGCGACTTCGTTACTTCGATCGCCGTTTGCGATACGTCCAGAACGGTTGCGTTCTGATATCCCGCGGCGAGGAGGTCGTCAACTAAAGTCGCCTCTCCAGCGCCGACATCGATGATGGAGGCGGATCTTTGAGGCGCAGCCTTTTGAATCAAGGCAAGCGACGTCTCGAGATGCTGTCGGTACCAACTGACGGCGTTGGGCGCCTTGCTGCGATAGATGTGTTCCCAATGCTTCTCGGTGTTCATTGCGAATGGCAAGCAGAGAGTGCTTTGTGGCTCTGGATATCATCTTAGCTCCTTCGAAAACCAAAGCTTACGAATTTCGATTTACTCCGTCCCAAAGACATAGCCGAGCGACCCGGCCTGATTCACCAGAACTTAATGCGGTCGCTGGCTACCCGTGGTAGTCTCGGCATCTCTCCCCAGTGAATTTTCGGCCCTCGGCCACAAAAAAATAAAACCACTTCTTTCGGTCCGCATCTACAACGACGGAGGCTTCGATGAGCACAAAACCAGCACTTACTCCCCAACCCGCCACGGTTGATATGAAGTTCGAAATTGTCGTCATCCCGGTATCGGATATCGATAGGGCGAAGGAGTTCTACCAGCGGCTCGGCTGGCGGCTCGACGCCGACTACGCGACCGATGACAAAGACTTTCGGGTCATTCAGTTCACGCCGCCGGGTTCGGGCTGCTCGGTGATTTTTGGCAAGCGGGTTACCGCAGCTTCGCCGGGCGCGTCGCAAGGACTGTACCTGATCGTGTCGGACATCGAGGCTGCCCGCAAAGACCTGCAGGAGCGCGGGATCGATGTCAGCGAAGTGTTTCACTCGGAAGGTGAAGTGTACGCCGGCACCGACGAGCCGTATTTGTTTGGCCAGCGCCGCGTCAACGGTCCCGATCCGAAGCATGGCAGCTATCGCTCGTTCGCCTCGTTCCATGATCCCGACGGAAACGGCTGGCTGTTCCAGGAAATCACCACGCGTCTGCCGGGACGTATCGATTCTGCGGCGACGACCTTTGCGTCGGTGAAAGATCTGGCGGACGCCATGCGCCGCGCCGAAGCCGCGCACGGGGAACACGAAAAGCGGCTCGGCGCACGGGATGAGAACTGGCCCGCCTGGTACGCGGAATATATGGCTCGCGAACAGTCCGGTGAAAAGCTGCCGGAATAGCAACGAGACTTCAAGAATAGGAAACTCCCAATGAGCACTGGAGCCGCTGCATCTCATAGTCAACGTGCGCCGCAACTCTCTGGACAAACTGTCGTCGTGATCGGCGGCAGTGCTGGCATGGGCCTGGAAACGGCGCGTCAAGCGCGTGCGGAAGGCGCCAAGCTGGTTCTCACCGGCCGAAATCCGGAACGCCTGCAACGCGCCGCGGACGAGCTCGAAGCGCAGACCACGTCGGCCTTTGACGCGAGCGATGACGGCGCACTTGCGCAATTCTTTCGCGATCTGCCGGGCCCGATCGATCATGTGATGGTTACCGCGGGTCGCCCTACGTATGGACGCATGCTCGAGATGGATCTTGCCGAGGTTCGCGCGGCAATTGACGAGCATCTCATCATGTACATCCAGGTCGCTCGTTACGCCACGCCGAAAATGAAGCCTGGAGGATCGTTGGTCTTCTTGGGTGGCACCGGTTCGCGGCGTCCGGGAATCGGCCTCGGTATCGCATCGACGATTACGGTGGCGTTGCCGTCGCTCATCGCCAATCTCGCGCTTGAGGTCATGCCCATCCGAGTCAATCTCATCGCGGCGGGCTTCGTGGATACGCCGTTGTCCGCCGAGTTGCTTGGCGACGAACTCGAAAATCGAAGGAAACAGCTTCGCGATACGAATCCGATCCGGCGGGTTGTTGAATCCGCGGACGTCGCTGCGCTGGCAGTGCACCTCATGACCAACACGGCCCTCACCGGCGCGACCTACGACATCGACGGTGGACAGTCGCTCGTCGCCCGCTGAGAAAGTACACCAAGAACCGGAATAAAACTCCGAGGACTCAGATATATCGAAGCGGGAGCTGCGATTCGTGTGCTCGGTCGCATTTGAAATTTTGCAAGTTGGCAAATTCAGGAGGCGCGCTTGATTCGGATTTTGCGATTTTCAATTCTTATGTATTGCGTGGTCGCGTTGATGCCGTCGTTCGCGCAAGCCCGAGACCAAGCCAAAGCGAAGGAGCGCTCTGTGGAAAATCCGACCGCGTATCTCACGATTCAAGTTGATGGACTCTCGATCTTCTATCGCGAAGCCGGCCCAAAGGACGCGCCGACGATTCTTCTCCTGCATGGTCTGCCGTCGTCATCGCGTATGTTTGAGCCGCTATTTACGCGCCTGTCCGATCGTTATCATCTGATCGCGCCGGACTATCCCGGCTTCGGCCACAGTGATTGGCCCGATCCGAAAAAATTCGCGTACACCTTCGACCATATCGCCGAAGTCATGAATCACTTTGTCGAAGCGGTTGGCGTCACGAAATACAACCTCTATATGCAGGACTACGGCGCACCGGTCGGTTTTCGCATGATCCTGGCGCATCCCGAGAGGGTCGAGGCGCTGATTGTTCAGGATGCGGTCGCACACAACACGGGGCTCGGCGAAAACTGGAAGACGCGCCGCGCATTCTGGGCCGACCGCCCGAAGTACGAGGCCGCATTGCGAGAAAACCTTCTTTCGCTTGCGGCCACAAAGGCGCGACACGTGGGTAACGATCCCAACGTCGAGCGTCACGACCCCGATCTCTACACCGACGAATTTTATTTTCTCAACCGGCCCGGCCAAGGTGACATCCAAGTCGATCTTTTCTACGACTACCGCACCAACGTCGAAAATTATCCAAAGTGGCAAGCTTGGATGCAGAAGAATCAACCGCGCTTGCTGGTCGTTTGGGGCAAGTACGAGTTGTCGTTCGACCCTTCGGAGCCGGATTCCTACAAACGCGACGTGCCGAACGCAGAAGTGCACATCGTGGATGGCGGCCACTTCGCGCTCGATACCGCGGCCGATCCGATCGCCGAATACATCCGCAATTTCGTTAAGACGAAGTAGGCCGCCTACGCGCAACGGAGACCAACTGAATATCAAATCGATTTTGGATACCGCGATCGTGTTGAGGACGAACAACTCTACTGGCGCTACTGAAGAATCTCGCGGCGCGCTCTCGCCTGGGCAAATGCTGACCGGCAAATGGGGCGCGCCAGGCGACTGCCGCGGAACGTCAAGTGTCGGCGAGCAATTCCGCAAAGCGCGTGCGGCGCCTAAGCCGAGCGACCGCTAAGAATCTCCTGCGCATGGAAACTCACGGAGCGACGGATGAGAGGCGAGACGTGGTCGGCTTGTTCGAGCGAAATACGGAAACATGACCCGACACGGCGGGATCGAACGTTATCCACGATTCCGCTGCGACGATTGGCGTGCAGGGGCCGAATGTGCAAACGCGAATTTCGCGTTTGGCGGCTTGGGTTTTTAGCCGACCTAATACATCGCGAAGAATCGCGCCGCGGAACGGCGTGTAGAGATAGAAGGCAGTCCCGTCGGAGAAGTCGGCGTCGCGCGCGTCCTGCGCAAGAAATGTTGCATTGGTCAAATTCAATTCTTCAGCGGTTCGGCGCGCACACTCGACAAATGCAGGTTCGAGCTCGACGCCGATCGCGCGCGAGACCGTGCAGATCGCGACGAGCAGCGCCACGTGCCCCAATCCCGATCCAAGATCGATGAAAACATCTCTGTCGGTAAATTTAGTGTGCCGGATCAACTCGAAGATGTGACGCGCAGGCGTCGGTTGGTACGCCACCATGTCGGGCGAGAGTTCGA
>DATAMU010000246.1:0-1682 GCA_036266605.1 Candidatus Acidiferrum sp.
TCTTACGCCGCCGTTCCGCTTGTCATGCGCGGCCAAGTCCTCGGCGTCGCAGCATTCATCCGCCTCAAGCAACGCAATTTCCCGCCCCACGAAAAGGCCATCCTCAAAGACGTTTCCCGCGCTCTCTCCATCGCCACCGCCAACGCGCTCGCCAACGAAGAAATCCGCAAGCTCCGCCAGCAGCTCGAAGCCGAAAATATTTCGTTGCGTGAACAACTCGGCCAAGCGCCGTGGTTCGAAGAAATCCTCGCCAATTCCGCCGAACTAAAACACGCGCTCGAAATCGTCGAGCAAGTCGCCACCACCGACGCCACCGTCCTCATCACTGGCGAAACAGGCACCGGCAAAGAACTGATCGCCCGCGCTATCCACCGCCGCTCCGAACGCGCCCGCGGCCCGCTCGTCAAAGTAAATTGCGCTGCCATTCCAGACACGCTGCTCGCCTCCGAACTTTTCGGCCACGAGCGCGGCGCATTCAGCGGCGCTACCGAACGCCGCAAAGGCCGCTTCGAGCAGGCGCACGGCGGCACGCTTTTTCTCGACGAAATCGGTGAATTGCCCCAAGAAATGCAGGTTTTGCTGTTGCGCGTTTTGCAGGAGCGCGAATTCGAGCGCCTCGGCGGCGCCCACACCGTGCAAGTAGACGTTCGCCTCGTCGCCGCCACCAATCGCAATCTTGCCGAAGAAGTCCGCGCCGGCCGCTTTCGCAGCGATCTCTACTATCGGCTCAATGTTTTCCCTGTTCACGTTCCAGCGCTGCGCGAACGCCGCGAAGATATTCCGCCGCTCGTCGCGCACTTCGCCGAAAAATATGGCGATCGTTTTGGCCGCCCCATCTCGAGCATCGATCGCAAAACGCTCGATCTCCTGCAAGCCCACCATTGGCCCGGCAACGTCCGCGAACTCGAAAACACCATCGAGCGCGCCGTCATCCTTTCGCGCAACGGCGTCCTCAACATCGATCCCGAAATGCTGCGCGACTCCAACGCGTCCTCGTCATCCGCCACGAACGCTACAGCTCAAGACGAAACCGACGACTCCATCGAAGAACGCGCCGCGATCGAGAAGGCGTTGAAAGCCTCGCGCGGCAAGGTCTCCGGAGCAAAAGGCGCCGCCAAAAAAATCGGCATCCCCGCGTCCACCCTCGAATTCCGCATCAAAAAACTCGGCATCAACAAATTCCGCTTCCGCCACGCCAACACAGCCAATCTCACCAACGTCGCCAAGTAAAATTTTTCTGGTTGAGCGCGGCATTTCTTGTGACGGCTATTTATGTCGCCATCTCCACCGTTGCGAACGAAACCCGCGCGAGCGTCATTCTGCGACACACCCAAAGCACCGTTGTAATCCGGAGCGCCTCCGAAGGACGCCGAAGGGTCTCAACCGTTCCGGTTCCCAACACCTGAACGTAGACGCGAATCCGCAGATATAGGACCGGGCCGTGGGAAGACAAAGGCCCGGTCGCTCCGGCTGTATTGGTGACCGCTTAAGACAGGGCGCAGCCGGAGAGGCCGGTGAGTTCGGGGATACTACGCAGCCTTGGCCTAATCCGTGTCAACGATCCCTCTGCTGCTCGGTATCCCAACCACGACCTATAGCACCTCGCCTCGAGGCTGCGCCGCAGAGGTTTCGCCCGCTCACTGCTTCCAAAACTTCATCACCGCCGAATAGTCCAAATCTTC
>DATAMU010000247.1:0-3749 GCA_036266605.1 Candidatus Acidiferrum sp.
CGACGTTCGCGAGTCAGACGGCTGTCCGCCAATGGGGCCTTCTAGCCTCATTCGCGGTGCTTACAATTGCAGCCTTTGGCTTTGCAGGATGCGGCGGAAGTGCAGGCTCCTCGTCAGGTGGAGGCGGCACCGAGACGCCACCTGGATCTTCAACGGTTACGATTACAGCGACGGCGGGTTCGACGTCGCACACTGCGACGTTCACCCTGACCGTTCAGTAGAGATGCTTACAACGCGAGATGCGAGATGTATTGCTTCAGCGTTTCGGCGGAGTGTTGCAGCCCCGCACGTTCGCTCGGACTCAGCGTGATGTTCAGCGGGCGGCCTGCTCCGTGAACTCCGAGCGGCGCGGGAAGCGACAGGCAAACGTCGCCGAGCCCGAACTCGGGCGGAACGAGGCGCGAGACACAGAGAACGTAGTTTTCGTTCTTCAGAATTGCGCGAACGATGCGCGTCAATGCGGTCGCGACACCATAGTAGGTCGCGCCTTTCGCCTGTTGGATATCATAGCCGGCTGTGCGCGTTTCTTTTGCGATGGCGAGGAAAAACGCTTCGTCGTAGGGCATGCCTTGTTCGCGGCAAAATTCTTCCAGGGACATACCTGCGACTCGCGCCGACGACAGCACTGGAACCTGCGTGTCACCGTGCTCGCCGATGATGTAGGCGTGAACATTTTCGGGCGCGACGGAAAAATGTTGTGCGAGGCGCCGGCGAAAACGCGATGTGTCGAGAGATGTTCCCGAGCCGATCACTCGCTCGGGCGGAAGTCCCGACCATTTGCCCATCACATACGTGGCGACATCGAGCGGATTGGTCGCAACCAAAATGACCCCGCACGGATCGTGGCTCCGAATTTCCGCGACGACATCTTTCAGAATCCCGCAAGCCTTCACGGTATCGTTGATCCGTGAGTCGCCCATCAGCGCCTGGTTGACGCCCGCGGTCAGAATGATGATGTCCGCGGTCGCACAGTCCGCGAACTCTCCGGCGTGAACGTTGACCGCATGCGAATAAAGTTGTGCGTCGCGAAGATCGTCCGCCTGTCCTTCAGCGAGTGCCTTATTCTTGTCGATCAGTACGATTTCCGCGGGGAGTCCTTCGAGCAGGAGCGCGTAGGCGGTTGTGGACCCGACCATGCCCGACCCCACGATGGCGATGCGACGTGCGCGACTGGGAGTGGACATGGGGCCTCGGTAGGATGTGGTGGGTGCTGCGAAAATCCGAAGGGCGCATCTTACAACAGATTGGAAACGGCCAGATTAACGGTCGTCGAATCGGCCGAGGCTTGGCGCGCTCCGAGGCGGGCTTTCATCGGCCCGTGACTCACACTCTAAATACTTATGCTGCAGTTGTTTAAGCTCTGCCGAATCGAACACAGCCTGAAGCGCATCCATTAGTGTTCGTAAACGTGTAGGCGGCTTGCGGAGGCAATTCCGTGCGCCAAAGTCGCTATAATAGAGGTAGCCATAAAAACAGCATTTTGCTGCCGGATCGTCGGCGGGCTAGGCCGGGCCACTGAACATGAAGAAACCAAACTCGCACCCACTGCAAAAAATTCTCGAACAGCGCATCGCCATCATCGATGGAGCGATGGGCACGACGATCCGCACATACGGCATGAAGGAAGCCGACATCCGCGGAGAGCGATTCAAGAACTCGAAGAAAGATCTCTTGAATAACGGCGACCTTTTTTCTTTGACGCAGCCGAAAATGGTCGGCGACATTCATCGGCGCTTCCTCGAAGCGGGCGCTGACATCATCGAAACGAACACGTTTGGCGCGACGAGCATCACCCAGAGCGAATTTTTCGTCGATGATCCGCGCGAGCACGGTGGACGCAAAGATCCGGAGTTCTACGACAAGATCATCCAGGACCAGTCTCTGCGCGATCTGGCGTGGGAGATCAACGAGCAGTCCGCTAAGCAATGTCGCGAATGGGCCGATCGCGTCGGAACCCAAACCGGGCGCCAACGTTTCGTCGCCGGCGCGATGGGACCGCTGACCGTCTCTCTGTCGAACTCACCCGATCCCGACGACGCAGGCTTTCGAGTCGTCACGTTCGATCAGGTCAAGACCGCCTATGCGGAAGAAGCTCGCGCGTTGATCGCAGGCGGCGTGGACTTCCTGCTCGTCGAAACAATCTTCGATTCCTTGAACGCCAAGGCTGCCCTCGTCGCGATTCAGGAAGTCTTTGAGCAGGATGGCAAAGTTCTGCCGGTGATGATCTCCGCCGCGGTCGGCCGCGGTGGCGAAACGCTGATTTCTGCGCAAACGACCGAAGCGTTCTGGAACGCGGTGAAACACGTCAAGCCGCTCTCGGTCGGATTGAATTGCTCACTCGGGCCTGACTTGATGTATCCATTTCTGAGCGATTTGTCTGAAAAAGCGAATGTCGCAATTTCCTGCTACCCGAACGCGGGCTTGCCGAATCCGCTTTCCGAAACCGGATTCGATTTGGGCCCGGCCGACATGGCGCGCTATCTGGGTGATTTCGCGAAAGCTGGACTGATCAACATCGCCGGCGGATGCTGCGGGAATACACCCGAACATATCGCCGCAATCGCGAAAGCTCTCGAAGGCCAGGCACCACGAAAATTGCCCAGTGCGCTGCAAGAGAAAGAGATCGCCGCGTGACCACGGAGGACACGACCAACGCAAATCTAAACACTGAACCGAAGCCGCTCCGCCTTTCCGGATCGCAACCCTTCACGCAACAACGCGGTGTTTTCATCATGATCGGCGAACGAACCAATGTCGCCGGTTCGCCGAAGTTTGCGAAGTTGGTGAAGGACGGAAAATTCGAAGAAGCCGTCAGCATCGCGCGACAGCAGGTCGAGAACGGCGCCAACGTCATCGACATCTGCATGGACGAGGGAATGATCGATGGCGTCACCGCGATGTCGCGCTTCTTGCAACTCCTCGCCAGCGAGCCCGAAGTCGCCAAAGTCCCGTTCATGATCGACTCCTCGAAATGGGAAGTCATTCAGGCTGGGCTGAAGTGTCTGCAAGGGAAGGGAATCGTCAATTCGATCTCGCTGAAGGAAGGCGAAGCCAAATTCCGTCAGACTGCATCCACAGTTCTGAAATACGGCGCGGCTGTCGTTGTGATGGCCTTCGACGAAAAAGGCCAAGCGGCAACTTATGAAGACAAGATTCGCATTTGCGAACGCGCTTACCGGATTCTCGTCGATGAAGTCGGGTTTCCGCCCGAAGACATTATTTTCGATCCCAACATTCTTACTGTCGCGACCGGCATGGAGGAGCACAACAACTATGCCGTCGATTTCGTCAACGCCACGCGCTGGATTAAGGCCAATCTCCCGCACGCGAAGGTAAGCGGCGGCGTCTCGAATATTTCTTTCAGCTTTCGCGGCAACAACAAAGTGCGCGAAGCGATGCACTCGGCTTTTCTCTATCACGCCATCGGCGCCGGCATGGATATGGGTATCGTCAACGCCGGAATGCTCGAGGTCTACGAAGAGATCGATCCTGAGCTGAAGGTGCTCGTCGAAGATGTGTTGCTCAATCGGCGTCCCGATGCGACGGAGCGATTGGTCGATTTTGGCGAGACGCTGAAAAGTGCGGGCACCGCTGTGTCCGAAAAGAAAGCCGAAGAGTGGCGCTCCGGCACAGTCGAGGAACGTCTCTCGCATGCGTTGGTCAAGGGCATCGACACCTACATCGAGCAGGACGCCGAAGAAGCGCGTCTCAAGCTTGGCCGACCGCTACTTGTCATCGAAGGCCCGCTC
>DATAMU010000248.1:0-12080 GCA_036266605.1 Candidatus Acidiferrum sp.
CCGTGCCAAACACGGTAGCACATCTAAGCACGCGTCCTGCCATGCGCCAGAGCGCCCGGTTTCGATCGCTGCAAGCGTCCGATTTTGTGCGATGTGGCTCGTGCATTGCCGGGCTCGCGGGTGGCCTCGTTGTGTGGCGCCATGGGGTTAGCGGTGTGTCTAGACGCTAACGTTTCATCGAGGAACCACGGGCTTCGCCGAAAACAACCGTGAAGTTGTGACGTGCTAATCTCGATGAAGAACCAATAGGGTCCCCCAAGCATGGCGAAAGAACTTTTCGGTACCGACGGAATCCGTGGCGAACCTGGCAAGCCACCGCTCGACGACGCAACGTTGTACGCGGCCGGGCGGGCGCTCGGAATCTATCTGACCAAAACGAATCGCGCTCCGCGTGTGTTGATTGGCATGGATACGCGCGAGTCGGGGCCGCACATTGCGGCGTTGCTGGCGGCCGGACTGAAGGCGGCCGGAACCGGGACGGCGTTTGCCGGCGTGATTACGACGCCGGGCGTGGCCTGCCTTGTTCGGCAGAATGGATTTCAAGCCGGCGTGGTTATTTCCGCCTCGCATAACCCTTTCCACGACAATGGCGTGAAGCTCTTTTCGGACGCGGGGATGAAGTTTCCCGACGCGATCGAAGAAGAGCTGGAGAAGGACATTTTCAAGACGCGCGGCGAGGGCGCGCCGAAAAATCCGCCTGTCCCCGTAGCAGATGAGTCGCTGGACGCGCAGTATTTGCAGTTTTTGCGGAGCCGCGTGATTCCCGGCGCGAAATTGAAAGGATTCCGGATTTTGCTCGATTGCGCGAACGGTGCAGCCTACAAGTTGGGGCCCGAGTTGTTCAAATCGCTCGGCGCGCAGGTTACGGCGATGGGCATTTCGCCGGACGGGCGGAACATTAACGCGGGCTGTGGGTCGTTGCATTTAGAAGGCTTACAGAACCGCGTGAAGGAACAGGGCGTCGATCTGGGTGTGGCGTTTGACGGCGATGCGGACCGCGCGCTGTTTGTGTGCTCGACCGGGCGAATAGTGAATGGCGATGGAGTGTTGCTGGCCGTGGCGCGGCATCTGAAAGCAAGGGGCGAGTTGAACGGCACTCGCGTTGTGGCCACGTCGATGTCGAACCTGGGACTCGAGCGCGTTTTGGCTCGCGAAGGGATTTCGTTGGCGCGGACAAATGTCGGTGATCGCTATGTGCTGGAAGAAATGCTGAAGAGCGGAAACGTGATCGGCGGCGAACAATCGGGGCACGTGATTTTCTTGCAGGATTCGCCGGCGGGAGACGGCTTGCTTACGGCGTTGAAGGTTGCGTCGCTCGTTTCGATGCACGGCAAGTTAGAGTCGCTGATCGAAGGTCTGAAGGATTATCCGCAAGTGATCGTGAACGTGAAGGTGAAGTCGAAGCCGCCACTCGAAACGCTGCCTCAAGTGGCGAGGGCTCTCAATGAAGCACAGACGGCGCTCGGCGATAACGGGCGAATCGTGTTGCGTTATTCGGGAACGGAGCCGCTCGCGCGCGTGATGGTGGAAGCGGAGCATCAGGCGGACGTGCAGAGATTTAGTCAGTCGGTTGCGGATGCGCTCAGGAGTTCGATCGGCGTTTAATCCGCTTGATTCGTCCCAATGCTGGGAACCCGGTATGAGTCAGTCTCCCGAATGCTGGATGTATTGTAGGCAGACCTGTGAGATTTTGTAGGTGACCGGAGCTATAGACGAGTCTCCTCGATGTCTACGAAATGTTAAGTCCCGGTTTTCGAGCGTCTTATAAGCATTGTGAGATTCGCAGGCCCGCTGGCATACCGTTTGCACTATATACGCGCAACTGAAATACAAGATTGGCTTCCCGGGGTGGCCGGAACCGAACCTCGACTCGGATTCTGGTTTTGGGGGGTCAGTTCAGAAAAAGGGGGCTTGCACCAGCCCCCTTTTTCATTACCTCGAATGCTTCGAAGTGGGTAGGGTTAGTTCGATAAAGTCTTCCCGCGGGTGAGTTAAGTTCTTAAGGGCGCAGGGTTTAACCCGGCGCCCTTTTTCATTTCACATCCATCTACATTGTTGCTTGTCCCACCATAGATTCCCTCTCGGACTGGAAATGATTCCCGAAGGTCGATCGATCTTGATGATTTTTTCTTGGAATGTCGATGTTCGTTCAAGCCGCTGATTCGAAGCTGGTTATGGCTAAAAAAGTGAGCGGCCGGTGGGGGGACCGGCCGCTCGGGCGTGGGGAATTGAGGGTCTATGGTCTGAAGTCAGTCCACGTAATCATCGCCTCGCGCTGGGCTTGAGGCGGGCCGTTCCGCTGCGCTCGCGAGCAGCAGGACGATGCACAGGAGCAAACACCCGATAACCATCCGAATGGCTCCGAAGACTGAACTAACTCCCGATCACTCAGTCATTTTGCCGAGTGGGCGTGTTCGGGTCGATAGAACGGGCGGCACATTTGGAGAGGTACTTCGGTGGGCCGAAAATCGGTACTGGCGTACTTCGGTTGTCGATGGCGGGAGATAAAGGTTTTGCCGAGCCGACCGATAACTCCTTTGGCCGTCCCAGCGGCCGCCTATGGGAAAGGTGCGTCGCAGCGGCCGTATCGCAAAAGAGATCCGAATCCTGTTGCTTGGGATGGATTGCAACGGCACGGTGTTTTCGGAAGAGACGCAGACCGTAACCCTGAGTCGGCACGGCGCGGGGATTATCTCCAAACACAGACTGGCAATGGACGGGTTGTTGATTATGCGCTTTTCGGGCGGATCGACTGAGACCGCGATCCGCCTTGTCGGGCAGCTTGGCCAGGACGCCCGCGGGTTTGTGTATGGCGTTGCGTTCGTCGATGAAGAAGAGGATTTCTGGGAGCTGAAATTTCCGCCGCCGCCGGTGTGGAATGTCAACGTGCACGGTCCGATGCAATGTGGGTCGTGCAAGAACTGCGAGATTGTGGATCAGAGCGAGGTTGAGGCGGATGTGTATGCGCTCTCGGAATCGATTTTGCGGTACTGCATTTACTGCGGGATGCCGACAGTTTGGAAGAGAGCACCGGAAGGCGCGGTGATTTCGAAGCTGGCGCCGGCGCCTGAATTAGTGGCGGCGAAATCGGCGCCATCGAACGCGACAGCCGCGGTTTCCGATGCGGCCCATTCGAGTGCTTGGCGGACAGACGTGCAGACTGGAATACAACTGTCGCCGGAGTCGAAAAGCGCCGCGCACGGTGCGCGACGCCGGCTGGCGGGAGCGGAGATGCTCGCCAGCGAGGAATTACCAGCCCCACCGTTGCCACCGACCGCGTCGGCGGTCGTGGCAAAGGCGGCAAATCGGCGGAAAGACGTTCGAACCCGCGTGAATCTATCGGCCTGCGTGCGATTTGAGCAAGACGAGGAGATCGTCGAGTGCGCCAATTTGTCAAAGCGCGGATTTGCATTTCGAAGCCGCAAACAGTATCCCGTCGGTGGTGAGATTCTGGCGGCGGTTCCTTTTTATCCTGGGACGCCGCCTTCATTTGTGACCGGATCGATTCGACATGTCACGGCGCTGCCGAATCATAATTTTCACTATGGTGTGATGTACTTGAAGCTAAGCGGCGCCGCGCGCATAGCCCATGAGGGTTACGAAATCGAGCACGATCCGGGCGATTTCTAATCCGCCGCACGGAATCAAGTCATCCGCTGCACTCCCGGCTGCCGTGGCTTCGTTCTGGTGTCTGAATACGCTATTCTTTTCAGACCATGCATGATCTCAATTATTTCAGGGACCACCTGGATGTCTTCGCCGAAATGGCGAAAAAGCGTGGCGCCACGCTGGATTTGGACGCGTTTCGGACGCTCGATAAAGAGCGGCGCGAACTGATCACGACGACCGAGCAACTCAAGGCGCAGCGCAACAAAGCGAACGACGAAATTGCCACGCTGAAAAAAGCGAAGCAGCCCGCGGACCAAAAAATCGCAGAGATGAAGCAGGTTTCGGAGCGCATCAGGCAGGGCGATGAGCGCATCGCACAACTCGATGCGACGCAGCGCGAGTTTTTGCTGACGATTCCCAACGTGCCGCATTCCAGCGTGCCGCTTGGGCATGGAGCCGAAGGGAACGTCGAAGTCCGCCGCTGGGGGACACCTCCGAAGTTCGATTTCACTCCGAAACCGCACTGGGAAGTCGGCGAGCGCGCAGGGATTCTCGATCTTTCCGGCGCCGCAAAGATTACCGGTGCGCGATTCGCAGTTTACAAGAACTGGGGAGCGCGGCTGGAACGCGCACTGGCGAACTTCTTTCTCGATGTTCACACGCGCGAGCACGGATACACGGAGATTCTTCCGCCATTTTTGGTGAACACGGCGTCGTTGCTGGCCGCCGGACAGTTGCCGAAATTCGCGGCCGATCTATTCAAGGTGCAGGACACGGATTTCTGGCTGACCCCGACTTCAGAAGTTGAGCTGCACAATTTGCATCGCGACGAAACCCTGCCCGAAGAGAATTTGCCCGTTCATGTGACGGCGTGGACGGCGTGCTTCCGTTCCGAAGCGGGCGCGGCGGGCAAAGACACGCGTGGGATCTTGCGACAGCACCAGTTCCAAAAGGTCGAGCTCTTTAAATTCACGCACCCCGACAAAAGCTACGAAGAACACGAAGCGCTCGTGCGCAATGCCGAGACGATCTTGCAGAAGCTCGGACTGCATTACCGCACGATGCTGCTTTGCACAGGCGACATGGGTTTCAATTCGGCCAAGACCTACGACCTCGAGGTCTGGCTGCCGAGTGGCAATGAGTTTCGCGAGATTTCGTCCTGCTCGAACTGCGAGGCGTTCCAGGCGCGGCGAGCGGGCATCCGGTTCAAGCCCAAGTCCGGTGGCAAGAGCGACTTCGTCCATACATTGAACGGATCGGGTCTGGCGGTAGGCAGAACTTGGATCGCGGTGGTGGAAAACTACCAGCAGGCCGACGGGTCCATCCTCATACCCGAGGCGCTGCGTCCATATATGGGCATCGACCGAATCCCGGCACCTTAGCGCTGTTCGGTCCCAATACATCCTTTACACTGCGTCTTGGCAACCGGCTTGGACTTTGTTTGCAGCTACGCCGTTGATAACATGGCATTTAGCGTTCCTTAAGGCCGCCCAGGTTCGAGCTAACCCACCCTTCAAGTAGCACGCAACTCATTGAATTTGCTCGTTTTCGTTTGACTCCTACTTTTCGGGTTGCATACACTCGCTCTTGGCATTCAGCTAGTGCAGCTAGGCGCGAGACGTAAGACCAGCCTGCTGGCGATTCGCCGGAGATTCGAGCCGTGCACCGCCGGATCAAGTTGCGACAAGCTCTGGACATAGGTACCGATGGAATTCATTGCCCGGGTTTTTAGGTTTCTATTTTGGCTCCTCGTGGTTTCGTGGAGCGTCGCACTTCTGAAGAAGCTTGTCGGCTGGATGGTTCGAAGCGCGACTCAGACTTCCGAGCCGGCGAGCCAACACGAGCCTGAGATTTCAAGAAGTTCAGGTGGCACAGTCGGTGTTTCGAGGCGTTTGGTACGCGATCCAGTTTGCGGCGCGCACGTGGCCGAAGTGCTGGCGATTCCGCTGCGTGAGAATGGCCAGTTGGTTCATTTTTGCTCGGCGAAGTGTCGCGACCAGTATCTGCTGACGAACTCGGGAGCCGACGTAAAGAAGATCGCTGCCAACGGCTAACAACGGTCGAACCGAGCGCAAGTCCAAGGTTTTGTGGTTGTTGTCGGGCCAAGTGAAATGTATGCACGCAAGGCACTCGACCGCAGTCGAGTGAGGTCGCGCAGAGCGCGCGAACCCGAAAGGACCGAAAGCCGATGGCCACGGTCGCCAAGCCCGCCGTACCACCGATCGTTCCGCGCATAGCGCCGCGAGAAGATCTCAATCCATTCCGCATCGCGCAGATTCAGTTCGACATGGCGGCGGAGTTTCTCAAGCTTGATCCCGGCCTGCGCCAGATTCTGCGGACGCCGAAGCGCGTCCTGGAAGTTTCGATTCCTACCAAGATGGACAACGGGCAGGTGAAAGTCCTGACCGGCTATCGCGTGCAGCACAACGTGGCGCGCGGACCCGGCAAAGGCGGCACCCGCTTCCATCCCAACGTCACGCTCGACGAGATCAAGGCTCTCGCGACGTGGATGACGTGGAAGACTGCCATCGTCGGCCTGCCGCTCGGCGGCGCAATGGGCGGAGTCGTCTGCGACCCCAAGCGTATGTCCAAGAGTGAACTCGAGCGCATGACGCGGCGATACGCGAGCGAGATTTTGCCGTTGATCGGTCCCGATCGAGACATTCCGGCGCCCGATGTCTACACCGACTCGCAAACCATGGCGTGGATCATGGATACGTATGCGATGACGGTCGGCCGCGCGACGCACGGCGTGGTCACCGGCAAGCCGCAATCGATCGGTGGGACGGTTGGAAGCCACGATGCGGCGGCACGCGGACTCGTCGCCATCGTCGAAGAAGCGTGCAAGCTGAAAAAGATGTCGCTGCGCGGTGCAAGCGTTGCGGTCCAGGGTTTTGGCAATGCAGGCGCGGCCGTTGCTCGGATTTTCGCCGAGAAGAAAGCGAAGATCGTCGCCATCAGCGATACACGCGGTGGCGTCGCCAATCCGCGCGGCATCGATCCGATGAAGGCGTTCCGCTACAAAGAGCGCGCGGCCACGGTTGTCGGTATGCCCGGAGCTTCGCGCATCTCGCACGATGACTTGCTCACGATGAAGTGCGACATCCTCGTGCCCGCCGCTTTGGAAAATGCGATCACGTTGCACAACGCCGAAGCGATCAAGGCGCGCATCGTTGCCGAAGCATCTAACGGTCCGACGACTCCGCACGCCGACGAAATTTTGGCGCGCCGCGGCATCACGGTTCTGCCCGACGTTCTCGCCAACGCCGGCGGAATGACGGTGAGCCACTTTGAGTCCGTTCAAAACCAGCAAGGGCTCGCGTGGGATGCCGAAGAAGTGAACGCGCGTCTTCAAAAAATTATGGTGCGCTCCTTCCACGAAATGGTGGAAACGATGCGCCGGCATCACGTTCCGCCGCGGGCGGGTGCGATGATTCTTGCCGTCGGTCGCGTTTCGGAAGCGCTCCTCGTGCGCGGTTTGTTCCCGTGATCGAATGATGTGACGCACAAAACAAGCGTCATCGAATTTAAAAAACAAAACTTAATTTCAGCCCGCCCTTCTCGCAACAAAAACGCGTTGACGCTGCGGGCTTCTACACAAAATATTTTCTTGCGCCACCGAAACTAACGCGCGTACATTCGCAAGTGCCGGTACTTCCTCCGCGTTACGCGGGACGTACCGGCACTTTGTGCTTTGCGCGGCTTTTTTGCCGCGAAGAGCGCGCAAGAAAATTATTTTGAGCCCAAAATTTTTGAAATTGCGGGGCGGACAAGTACGAAATCATGAGCACGAATAACGGTAGCAACGGTTCCAGCGCAACACCGCCGATTTTGTTGACAATCGCAGGCTTCGACCCGAGCTGCGGCGCGGGAACTGCCGCCGATCTCAAAGTTTTTGCGGCTCACGGATGCTACGGCATCGCCGCGATCACTTCGTTGACGGTCCAAAATACGCAGGGCGTCACCGACGTGCAAAACACGCCAAGCGCGACCTTGCGCGCACAACTTGAGTGCCTGGCAAACGATTCGGAAATCGCTGCGGTCAAAATCGGCATGCTCGGCAATCGCGGAAACGCCTCCGTCGTCGCGGAATTTCTCGACGCGGGCAAATATGCGAAAGTCGTCCACGACCCAGTGATGAAATCGTCGAGCGGAACGGAGTTGCTCGACGCCGCAGGAATTAAGTTTGTCGTCACCGAATTATTGAAGCGATCGACCGTAATTACGCCGAATATTCCCGAAGCCGAAATCCTGACCGGCCTCACGATCAAAGACATCGGCGACATGGAAGCCGCCGCGAAAAAAATTGTCGAGATGGGCGCGCGCGCCGTGATCGTCAAGGGCGGCCACATGGAGAATCGCGCCGTCGATGTGCTGTTCGATGGGAATGAAATCGTTTCGCTCGCCGGTGAACGCGTGCGAGAAGAGAGCTTGCACGGCACCGGCTGCGCCTTCGCGTCAGCGATCGCGGCGCAGTTGGCGGAAGGCCGGCCGCTCCGCGAAGCGGCGATGCTCGCGAAGGCATACGTTACGAAAGCGATCGAGAAAAGCTATCCGACCGGCAAAGGCCGCTCGCCGCTCGATCACTTTTATCGGCAAAAAATCGAGCCGCCCGCACGCGGCATTCACGAAGTGCCGCAGCACGGCATGCATCCTGCCGCCGAAGCCGGCGCGCACTAACTCTCGAACGCAACGCTACAACTATTCTGAGCGAAGTGCGAGAAGTGGATCGACGGTCGTCGCTCTCCTCGCAGGCACGTAGCATGCCGCGAACGCAACTCCCAACAGAAGCACTGACGCAGTTGCCAGCGGCGCCACTTCGACGCCGTGAACCTCGGTAAGAAAACTCATCAGGACGCGATTCAGCGCGAGAGACAAAATTGCGCCCGCCCCAAGCCCGCCCAACGTCAACGCAAGGCCGCGCTTCAAAATCAGCGCCAAAATTTCACCGCGATCCGCACCGAGCGCCACGCGCACCCCGATCTCCCGCGTGCGCTGCGCCACAGCGAACGCCATCACGCCGTAAACTCCCAGCGCAGCCAGCAGCAAACCAAACACGCCAAAGAAACTCATCACGCGCGTGCCCAGCCGATCGCGTTCGAGCGTCTCCGAATAATAATGATCCATCTCCGCGATGCGAAAAACCGCGAGCGACGAATCCGCGCGCCACACCGCTTGCTTGATTGCCGGCACGACAGCAGCGGGATCGGCCTCGACGCGCGCCATCAGATGAATCGATTCGCCCGCCGACGGAGTCGCCGCTTGCTGCGCGTACGGCAGGTACCACGTTTCGATCGGATCCCCGGGATCGCCGAAGTCGTGAACATTCCCGACGACGCCGACAACCGTGAGCCACGGCGAATTTGGCGGCCGCGAAATCCGCAGCCGTTTGCCGACCGCATCTTCGTTTGGCCAGAAGCGACGTGCCATCGCCTCGCTCACCACTGCGACACCTTCGCTCGTGGGATTGTCGTGGTCGCTGAACACTCGTCCTCGCAGCAGGGGAATTTCCATCGCGCGAAATAATTGCGGCGTCACCAGCCGATGATTGATGTTGATCGCTTCGCTCGGATCGCCGCTGCCGAGCCCTTCGATCAAAACCGACGCGCCCCAATTTCCGCCGCCCAGTGGATTTACCGTCGTGATCGCCGCGGCGCTGACGCCGGGAACGGCGCTCACTTCATTCACGACGCGCTCGATCAACGCGTTACGCCGCGGCCCGAGCGGATAGTTCACCGCTGTCGGCGTAAATTCCATCGTCATCAAATGATGCGGCTGAATCCCAAGCGGCCGAGTCTGCAATCGCCGGAAATTTTGCACCATGAAGCCGGTCCCCGCTACGAGCACAAGCGCCAGCGCAGTTTCCGCGATGACGAATCCGCTCAGCACCCGATTCGTGCCGCGGCTCGCTCCGGCTCCAGCGCGACCGCCTTCTTTCAACGATTCCGTCGTGTCCGGTCCGCGTCGCGTCAGCGCCGGGACAATTCCCGCGATCGCACCCGCCAAAAGCGACGCGCCGATCGCAAACGCAAGCACGCGCAAATCGAGCTGCGCCGCGCTCAATCCCAACTGAGAGCCGATGTTCGACGGCAGCAGCGTGTCGGCATAGCGATTCAGCCACGTCGCGAATATCAATCCGCAAACACATCCGAGCGCTGCGAGTAGCACGCTTTCCGTCAGCATCTGCTGGAGTTGCCTTCCGCGGCTCGCTCCGAGGGCCGCGCGAATCGCGTACTCTTTTGCGCGAACCGCCGACCGCGCGAGCAGCAAATTCGCCACATTGATGCACGCGAGCAGCAGCAAAAATCCCACGATGCACAGCAGCGCGAGAATCGTGCTGTCTTCGTTGTCGGTGAGATTTTGTCGCAGCGTCATCCACGCCACGGCGTATCCGGGCAGCGTCTCGGGATATTGCTGTTTCACGCGAACCGTCAGAGCGTCGAGCGCTTGATGCGCCTGCTCCATCGTCACGTTTGGCTTGGGGCGAACGAAGACCGCAAAGTCCGCTGCGCGATCTCCCGCGTTTACCGCGAACGGCACCCACACCTGCGCGTCGTACGGAAAATTGAAACCGCGCGGCATCACGCCGACGATGCGATATGTGTGATCGTCGATGCGCATCGATTGATTCAGAGCATACGCCGATGCGCCGTAGCGCTGCTGCCACAGCGCGTAGCTGATCAGCGCGACTCCGCTGCCTGTGCCTTGCTTTTCTTCTTCGGAGGTGAAGTCGCGCCCAAAGATCGGCTGCACGCGCAACACCTGCTGCCAGCCTTCCGATCGATAAATCACAGCGACGCGTTCCGGTTCGTCGCCGCCGAGCAACGTCAGATCTTCGCCGCGCAGCGCGACGATACCGTCGAACGCGGTGTTCGTGTCGCGCAGTGTCGCGATGATGTTGCTGTGCATTCCAAACGTGCGCGGATGGCCGTCGGGGCCGCGCAGAGAATCCAGCAGGCGCAAAACGCGATCGGGTTCGGGAATCGGCAGCGCGCGGAAAAACGCCGTGTTGACCAGACTGAAGATCGCCGTATTACCACCGATGCCAAGCGCCAGCGTCAACACGACGATCGCCGTGAACGCGGGAGCTTTGCGCAGCAAGCGCGCCGAGTAGCGCAAATCCTGCCAGATGGATGGTAAAGACGGGAGGGATGGCATCGCAGCCTCCAAACGGCGTCAGCGATTCAGGGGAGTGTGCCCGTTCCTATTCGAAGCTAGACGCGCGACCGCGAATTCCGTTTCTCGAAATTCTTCACTCTGCGAACTCTGCGTTCTCTGTGGTAAAAATCCGTGCTGTCCTGCAAACAGCTTCTACTGTTTCCAGATGACTTTGCCGCCGACAATCGTCGCCGAAGGTCCGCCCTTGAACTTCCGCCCATCGAACGGTGAATTGCGCGATTTGCTCGGCGAAGCCTTTACGTCGTAAGTCCACTCGCGATCGATCGAAAAAATCGTCACATCGCCCGGCTGCCCCGCCGCAAGCGTTCGCTCCATCCCGAGCACGCGCGCCGGCCCACTCGTAAACAGCTCCACCATCCGCATCAACGAAATTCGTCCGGTGTGAACGAGCTGTTCGAGCGAAAGTCCAATCGCCGTCTCAAATCCCAAAATTCCGAACGGCGCGCGATCAAACTCCACATCTTTCAGTGCTGGCTCATGAGGCGCATGATCCGTCGCGATGCAATCCACGGTACCGTCGGCAAGCCCGGCAAGCAACGCATCGCGATCTTCGCGCGCCGCCAGCGGCGGATTCATCTTGAAGCGCGAATCGTACTGCACATCCTCATCGATCAGCGTGAAATGATGCGGCGTGACTTCGCACGTCACCTTCAGCCCCTGCTGCTTCGCATATCGCACCTGATCGAGCGAACCTTTTGCCGAAAGATGCGCGATGTGCAATCGCGCGCCCGTCAATTCGGCAAGCTGCACGTCGCGCGCGACGCACACCGACTCCGCCGCCGCCGGCATCCCCGGCAATCCCAGCCGCGTCGATGTAACGCCTTCGCGCATCACCGCTCCCTGCGCCAGCGAAACATCTTCCGAATGCTCGATCACGGGAATCCCGAGCGAGTTGCAATAATCCATCACCTGCCTCGCCAGCTTTGCCGTCGCGATCGGTTTGCCGTCGTCGCTCACCGCCACGATGCCGGCTTCACTCATCGCCGCAATCTCGGCGATCGCCTCGCCCTTGCTGCCGACCG
This sequence comes from Candidatus Acidiferrum sp., assembly GCA_036266605.1. GTDB lineage: Bacteria > Acidobacteriota > Terriglobia > Acidiferrales > UBA7541 > Acidiferrum. Next base: position 11,811 of record DATAMU010000248.1, read on the forward strand.
ACGCTGCGCCGATCGGCCACACGCGCACGCCGCCGGCCTTTTTCGCGCGGTCGATAATGAAGTGCGTCACGCTCGCGTTGTCGTTCACCGGCTTCGTGTTCGGCATGCAGCAAACCGCCGTGAATCCACCCTTCGCCGCCGAACGCGTGCCCGTCTCGATCGTTTCCGAATTTTCCTGCCCCGGCTCGCGCAAATGCACGTGAATGTCGATAAATCCCGGCGCGACGATCAACCCGCTCGCGTCAAAAATCTCAAGCCCGTTTTGCGATT
>DATAMU010000249.1:0-7084 GCA_036266605.1 Candidatus Acidiferrum sp.
CGTTCCCACTATCCAACCCCACTCTCGCCGTGCCCATATCCGCCTCCACGCGTCTTTGATACCGCCTCCCTCGCGTCTGTTGCAACATCATTCACGCCGATCGAATACAGGTAGGGGCACGGCACCGCCGTGCCCGTCTTCCCCTCACCCTTCACTATGCGCCGCGCATGAACCACGAAATAAAAAGGGCGCCCGGCCAAGCCGGACGCCCTTGGATTAAGGTTTGAGGTGTAGATTACTGCTTCGGCTGCGACCCACTCGGATTCATGTTCGACGACACACCGACGCTTCCGTCCGCCGTCGCCGCGCCCTTCGAATCCGGCTCGTACGACAACAAACCTTCCGTCGCCGAAGCCGCAACCACAGATCCGTTGCGCTGCGTACGCACCACCGGCACGTACCCTTCCGCGAACGCGCCATCGATGCGCTTCCACGACTTGCCCGAGTCAAACGACGCAATCAGGCCGTGCTGCGCGAGCGAAACCACAAGCGCGTTGCCCGACCCCGCCACGTCCTGGAATCGCAGATCGTGAACATCCGCGCGGTTCCAGTTCCGCCCCGCATCCTTCGACGTATACAGACCCATGTTCGAAGTGATGAACAGGTTCGAGTCATCCAACTTGTGCAACCGCAGGTTGCCGGCTGATGCGAACGGCAGTTCCTTCGCATCCCATTTCGCGCCACCGTCGGCCGAGTAGAGCAAGTTCTTCTGCGAGATTGCCCAGATGTTCTGTCCGTCGTTCGAAGCCTCGAGCGATTGCGTCGGCTGATGCAACAAATCGTCCTTGGCAACCGACTTCCAGATTTTCCCTTCATCCTTCGAAACAAGAACGCCGGCGCTGGTTGCCGCATACCACGCGTCGTGCGTGAAGCTCATATCGTTCACTTGATACGCCGACAGCACGGGAGCCTTCGCCTTCGGCGCTGGCTTCTTCACGAGCACCGTCGTCTTCTTGCCGTTAACGATCTTCGTCACCTTCACGGGTGCTGGAGCTTCCGGTGCGTCCGTCGCGTACAAGCCCGCCTTGACCCACTTGCCGCTGGTCTCTTCATACTTCATCCAACCGCCGTTGTTCAGCGAAGCCCACCATCCGTTTGGTGCCGCATAAACGTGCTTCAAGTCGGTGCGCTTCAATCCCGCGCCGAGCGGTGCCCACGTCGTTCCGCCGTCTTTCGTCGCGAGAAACGCGTTCGTGTCAAAAGTCAGCACGACGAGCGCGCGTTCCGGTCTTGCAGGATCCATCGCCACATCCAAAATGTGCTGGTGATTGAATCCCGCGTTGGCCGCCGTATACGTCTGGCCGCCATTCTCGCTGATCTGCACGCCTTCGCGTTCCGTTCCGAGAATCACCCGCTGCGGATTCTTCGGATCGATCACGATCGCGTTGATGACCCAGTCGCCCGGTGTCAAACGCTTCCATTCCGTTCCCTCGTTCGTCGTCTTCCACAAGCCGCTCGTCGTGCCGGCATACAGCGTGTCCGGCTTCGTCGGATCCTGCTTGATCAGCTGCGTCCGGCGGAACACGAATGGAATCCCGTTGTAGCGCGTCCACTGCTGCGCGCCGTTCACCGAGTGATAGATACCCGAGCAGGCTGTCGCATGCACGTTGTCCGGGTTCGAAGGATCAACCACGACGCTCATGACGTCCGAGTCGTCGATCATGCCCTTATTGATGGGAAACCAGTTCTTGCCGCCGTCCGTCGTCTTCCACGGCAAGTGATATGTGCCCGCGTAAATCACGTTCTCGTCGCGCGGGTCAAACGCCACCGAGTCAAAATTCTTCAGGTCGTCGTGATGCGCCGGTGTAATCCGCTCCCACGTAGCGCCATCGTCCGCCGAGCGATACACGCCAGTCAGCGTGCCTGCCACAAAAATATTCTGCTTCGTCGGAGACTGCGCGATCGCGCGCACCGTCTCATGCGCCAATCCGATCACCTTCCACGTTCGGCCGGCATCCTCGCTCTTGTACACGCCGCCACCGCCCGAATACAGCGTCCAGGTCGTGGCATAAATTCGATTCGAATTTCGAGGGTCTACCAAAAGGTGGGTAACAACGTCGTCCTGCCCATTGCCGATGCGGCTCAAAAGCGACCAGTGCCCGCCCTCATCCACGGAGCTAAACACGTGCCCATCCGACGTTCCGAGATACAGCTTGTTCGCATCGTGGGGATCCGCTTCCAGCGAAATCACCGTTCCGCCCGCAGGTCCGACCTGCTTCCACGTCTGCGCGGGAGTGGCCGAAGCCGCTGCCAACGCGATCGCCAGTGCACCCAACCACTTCGTCTTCGTGACCATTATCTCTCCCAGGAGCGCAGAGGCGCCCACGTGCAATAGTCTAAAGAATGCGCCTCAAAAAATTGCCTGCTCGCAAGTCCAGATTTGGGGAGGGGCAGTAACAGGCCAGGCGGGGCTATCCCCAAGGTCAGTATAAGGCTGTAGCCGATTTCCGCTCCTACAAGAATCCCCGCATCGACGCCCTTGCCGCGAAAAGCCAAATACAGCCCCAAACTACTCCACGGGCCAAACGCCCAAAATCACGCCTGTAACCCCACCCCTTTCAGCTAGTTCCGAGTCCGCCACTTCTAGCAACTTCTTTTCCAAATCCGTGTTTTACTGAACGAAAGGAAAGCTCGAACGGAGCTTGGAGCCCCCGCCACCAAGAACCTTTCGCCTGTACCAGATCTTGCGAAGGTCGAGGCTTTCAGCCACCGCATCCAATCAGATGCCGGTTGGCCGCAATCGGCAGTTCACAGGTGAACCAACTATGAAGACCATCTCCCTCTCGGTCGCCCGTTTTTCGGTAGCCAGGTTGAACATGGCTCTTGGGCTCGTCGGTCTTCTGTGCCTCGCTTTGTTATCCCCGGGCGCTCGCGCTCAAGACCCTGCAGACTCTCCCTCCAATTCAAATGACCCATCCGCACAGATGGATCAGAACGCTCCTCCTCCGCCCGACGGCCAGGCAGCTCCCGATCCCAACGCTCCCGATCCCCCATCGCGCGTCGCTCGCATCAGTTTTCTCGACGGTACCGTTTCTTTCCAGCCCGGCGGCCAGGGCGAGTGGGGAACCGCCGCGCAGAATCGTCCAGTAACTGTCGGTGACAAGCTTTGGACGGACCAATCCTCCCGCGCCGAGCTTCAGATCGGCGCCGCCTCGATCCACTTGGGCAGCATGACCGCACTCTCATTCCTCAATCTCGACGGCAACGTCATGCAGGTTCGTGTTCCCGAAGGCGCAATCAATTTCCGAATCCGCGAACTGCGCGAAGGCGACGTCTATGAAGTCGATACTCCGAATCTCGCTTTCACAGTCACTCAGGCCGGCGCGTTTCGTGTAAACGTTTCTGAAAATGGTGACGCCACGACGATCGTCGCAATCCGCGGCGAAGGCGAAGTCACCACCGCCGGCAAGACCTACACCATACACGCTGGCGAGCAAACCGAATTTGAAGGCGCCGACAATCCGCAGGTTCACGAAAGCGCCGCCCCCGAGCCCGACGGTCTCGACCGATGGGCTGCCGAACGCGATCTCCGCGACGACAATTCGATCTCATCGAAGTACGTCTCGCCTGACGTCCCCGGTGTTTCCGATCTCGACGACAACGGCAGCTGGAACGAAGAACCTGACTACGGCCCGGTCTGGTATCCCGCGCAAGTCGCGCCGGGTTGGGCTCCTTACAGTTACGGCGCATGGAACTACGTCGGCCCCTGGGGATGGACGTGGGTTGGCTATGAGCCGTGGGGCTTCGCGCCATACCACTATGGTCGCTGGGCGTTCATCGGCAGCCGTTGGGGCTGGTGCCCGGGCCCGATCTACGCACGTCCCTTCTATGGACCCGCGTTCGTCGGGTGGCTCGGCGGGCCTCGCTTCGGCGTTGGCTTCGGCTTCGGTGCGGGCTTTGGAGTCGGCTGGTTCCCGCTCGGCTTCCACGAGCCCTACTATCCGGGCTTCCATGCGAGCCGCGTCTACGTTACGAACATCAATATCCACAACACGGTGATCCGTAATACCACCGTGCTGAACTCCCGCAACTTCAACAACTACGCTTACGCGCACAACACGCGCGCCGTCACCGCCGCATCTCGCACGCAGTTCGTGGGCGGACAATCCATCAATCGTGGTGCGAATCACATCACAGCGGCCTCTTTGCGAGGTGCTCAGGTGATGAACCGCAACTCCTTCACGCCGACCCGCGCCAGCTCTTTCGGCGCTGCGCACATGAACGCTCGTTCGACGCCGCCGGCCTCGATCCAAAATCGCTCCGTCATGGCACGCACGGCGCCCTCTGTGGCTGCTTCTCATCAGCCGTTCCAGCGCCAGACCGGCAACTTCACCGCTGCGCGTCCGAGCAACAACGTCGTTGGCCGCATGCAGCCCCGACCACAAAGCTCTCAAGGCGGCTTCAACAACTCGCGACAAAATCAAATTTCGCAGGGTCGTCCGCAATCGACGAACAATCCCGCGACCAACAACCGCCCTTCAACCGGCAACCGGACTTGGGAAGCGCAAGGCAACTCTTCCGATCGCGGCAACGCGCCGCAAGGCTTCGGCAGCAACAATCGCTACAACAACGGCGCCGTGAATGGTGCCTCTCGTACACGCACCGATCGTCCGCCTCGGGCTGGATCGAGTGGCCCTGCGAACGGTGTCAACCGCGCGAACACGTCAGCGGGAGGCAATCGTGGCTCGGCCTATGAAGGCCGTGGCGCTGTGAATCAGGGGCCCGGAAACCAAGCTCGAAGCTACGAGACGTACACTGGGCGCGGCAGCGAATCCTCGGCGGGTCGTTCTTACCAGGCTCCGACGCGTTCGTATTCCGCGCCGCGCTCTAACTATCCATCTTCCCGCTCATACTCTCCTCCTTCTCAACCTTCGCGCTCCTATTCACCTCCGGCTCGCACTTCGGCGCCCGCTCCGAGCCGTAGCGTAGGCGGCGGCAGCGCTCCGCACAGCAGCGGTGGTGGCGGCGGTGCGCCTCATGGAGGAGGGGGAGGCGGCGGCTCCCACGGTGGAGGAGGCGGCCCTCACGGCGGCAGCCACCACTAATTCCCAATTTGGAACCAACTCCCAGAGGCCCGGATTCATCTCCGGGCCTCTGGCATTTTCTGCAACCCGCTCATGGGCCGACACGACGAGACCAAATTCGCCGAGTTCTTCGCCCTTGACACCCAAGGTATTTCAGTGGTAATATAACTCTCGTGCAATACTGCGAGCGCCTGGGAAACCAGCCGCTCGTTCCATTTTGGGACAAAATAACTCCTGTAGATTCCGCACTTGCGAAAGTGTATCGAAACAAACGCTTTCATCTCCCGCAGATTGATACACTTCTGCGAATCCTACGGGGGGCCGCCCCGTCGCGATTGCAACTCTTTCCCTCTCACCGGGTTCAAATAGCGAAAGGACCCGCTCTCCGGCATTTCCCATTTCGACATACGGACTCCGCGGGATAGGTCGTCTTGCCGGCTCGCGGTGATACTTTGGTATCAACCGCTTCCAGTAGTTCGACTTAAGGTCGTCGGCCCATTCGCATTTCGCGACGAACCCCATCACCCCGTCGCGCGACTGTTTCAGGAGAGAAACAGATATGAGCATGAGTAAATTCACGCCGAAGCTTGCCGCTTTGCTCGCCCTACTCTGCGCCGCAGCGTTCCTCACACCTCTGCGCGCGCTGGCCCAAGGCCCAAATGACGGTTCGCCCGACGGCGACGATCCACCAACACGCGTCGCCCGCATCAGCCACACCGACGGCGCCGTCTCGTTCAACCCTGCCGGCACCGATGACTGGGTCGGCGCTGTCGTCAATCGCCCCATGACCACCGGCGACAAACTTTGGGCCGACAATGGCGCTCGCGCCGAACTTCATATCGGCTCCGCCAGCCTCCGCATCGGCGCCAGCACCGGTTTCTCTTTCCTCAATCTCGACGACGAAGTCGCTCAGGTCCAGCTCACCGAAGGTACGCTCCGCGTTCGCGTGAAGCGCCTCGACCAGAACGAAACTTTTGAGATCGACACCCCCAACCTCGCCTTCTCGATTCTTCGCCCCGGCACCTATCGCATCAATGTCAACGAAAACGGCGACACCACGATGATCTCGGTCATTGGCGGTGAAGGTGAAGTCACCGGCGGCGGCCAGGCCTACTCCGTCCACGCGGATCAGACCGCCACCTTTGTCGGCACCGATCAGCTCGATGCCGACGTCCAGCAACTCTACGGCGACGACGAGTTCGACCAGTGGTGCGCACAGCGCGACATGCGCGAAGATCGCTCTGCGTCCGCCCGCTATGTCTCGCCCGATGTCGTCGGCTACGAAGATCTCGATGAGTACGGCGGCTGGCGCCCAGTGCCCGAGTACGGCACCGTTTGGTTTCCGCACACGACCGTCGTTGGCTGGGCTCCTTATCGCTACGGCCATTGGGTTTACATCGCGCCTTGGGGCTACACCTGGGTGGAAGACGAACCGTGGGGTTACGCTCCGTTCCACTACGGCCGTTGGGTCACTGTCGGTGGAGTTTGGGGCTGGGTGCCGGCTCCTCCGCCGGTAGTCGGCGTCGCCTACGTTCGTCCGGTCTACGCCCCCGCGCTTGTCGCCTGGGTAGGCGGTCCGCACTTCGGCGTCGCTGTCACGTCCAACGTAGGTTGGTTCCCACTCGGTCCGCGCGAAGTGTACGTGCCTTCGTACCCGGTCAGCCGCCGCTACTGCGAAAACATCAACGTCACCAACACGCGCGTCGATCGCGTCGTCGTCAACAACTACTACACGACCGTCGTCGTCAACAAACAGGTAAACGTCACCAACGTGACCTACGTCAATCAGCGCTCCGTCGTCGCGACTTCCGGCACGACGTTCGTTTCTGGCCAAAACGTTTCGCGCAACGTCGTCCGTGTCGACCAGCGTGACATCGTACAAACTCGCGTTGTCGCCGGCGCTCCAGCGATCGCTCCGACGCGCCAAACCTTCATCGGCGCTGGCCGCCCAGCCGCCGTCCGGCCGCCAGCCACCGTCGTTACTCGCACCGTCGTGGCGAAAGCCCCACCTCCGCCCGCTCCGGTCTCCGTCGAACGTCAGGAAGCCGCCATCAAAGCCA
>DATAMU010000250.1:0-4264 GCA_036266605.1 Candidatus Acidiferrum sp.
CTCAGCACGACCGATCCGAAAAAATGCGGCGAACTCTTGAAGCTGCTCGCCAAATCGCAGACATGGCAGTGCCCGACACTCACATGGCAGCGCGGCGGCACCTTTCTCGATCAACGCGATCTCGCGCACGACCCGCTCGGCAAATACGTTCCCGCCTACTGGCGCGACGTCACCTGGAAGCGCTTTTACGACGACATGATGCCGGATCTGAAAAAAGATCCACTCCCGCTCCGCAAGGAATATTTCGCGCGCAATCTGAAAATGGTCGCCGACATGCACCGCGCCGGCGTTCCTTTCCTCGCCGGCACCGACACTGCTCCCGCAATCTTCGTCCTGCCCGGCTTCAGCCTCCACGACGAGCTCGCCAACTTCGTCGAGGCCGGCTTTACCCCGATGGAAGCCTTGCAAACCGCCACCAGCAACCCCGCCAAATTTTTCGCCACCGAATCCGCCCAAGGCTCCATCGCCAAAGGCAAAGTCGCCGACCTCGTCCTGCTCGACGCCGATCCACTCGCCGACATCCACAACACCCGCAAAATCTCTGCCGTCATCGCCAACGGCCGCCTCTACGACCGCGCCGCCCTCGACACACTCCTGAAAGACGCCGAACACGCCGCCGCCCAAAACCCAAAACCAACCAACTAGCCGTAGGGGCACGGCTCGCCGTGCCCGTCTTCCGCATTCTCCGCCGCCGCAGAACCAAAAAACTCGGCGACACCCTTGTAGGGGCGGGGCTCGCCCCGCCCGGCCTATGCGTCTTGTCTCCAACCATCGCGGAGCCTCGCGATTATGTGGAGTGCGGCGGCTGGGCGCCGCTTTCACCGTCGAATCGCCTGTACCCAAACCCGCCGACCCGACATCACGTTGTCGCCTAGTACCGTGTACGGGCGCAGCACTGCTGCGCCCCATTTCAGCAAGCTCGATCCTTTCACTCCCGGCCCTTCCTATCGGCCCTCTATACAAACGCAAAAATATGTGAAACTCTTCTCCCTATAGCCCGTCTATACAAGCGAGACCACCATGCCTCCCGACCAAACCAACCTCCTCCTCGGCACCCTCGACATGCTCATCCTCAAATCCCTGGCCCTCACCGAGCTCCACGGCCTCGGCATCTCTCGCCGTATCAGCCAAATCACCAAAGGCACTTTCGACGTCAAGCCCGGCTCCCTCTTTCCCGCCCTCCATCGCATGGAAGAACAAGGCTGGCTCGTCGCAAGCTGGGGCGAATCTGAAACCAATCGCCGCGCCAAATACTACAAACTCACTGCCGCCGGCCGCCGCCAGCTCAACTCCGAGACCAAACGCTGGTCGCGCATCTCTCTCGCCATCGCCCGCGCACTGGAGTCGAACTAGCAACTAACAGCTAGCAAGAAGGAGCACCGTCATGAGCCTCTTCACCCGCCTCGCCAGCCTCAAGCGCAACTTCTTCCAACGCAAACGCGCCGATTCCGATCTCGACGCCGAACTCCGCTCCTACGCCGATCTCCTCACCGACGAAAACCGCGCCAACGGCCTCACACCCGCCGAAGCCCGCCGCAAAGCCCAAATCGATTTCGGCGGCATCGAGCAAGTCAAAGAAAACGTCCGCGAAGCCCGCGCCGGCCATCACATCGAAATGTTTTTCCGCGATCTGCGCCTCGCCTTTCGCAACGTGCGCAAATATCCCGGCTTCACGCTCATCGTCGTTCTCTCGCTCGCTCTCGGCATCGGCGCCAACGCCGCTATCTTCAGCCTCTCCGACGCGATTCTTTTCCGCCCCCTACCCGTCCCAAACGCGAACCAAATCATCGTTATCGATACCGCCGCTTCCAAACTCACACGCTACGGCGGCTCGTCCTGGCTTGATTACCTTGACATCGTCGCGCGCTCGAAATCCTTCTCGTCGCTCTGCGTCTACCAAAATCTCTCCACCGGCATGAACACGTCCGCGTCCGCTCCCGGCAGCAAACCGCAAAACGTTTCCGGCCTTCTCGTCTCGGCGAACTATTTTTCGACATTCCAAGTCGCACCCGTCGCCGGCCGCGACTTTCTCCCCGAAGAAGGCATCACGCCCGAACAATATCCCGTCGCGATCATCAGTTACTCGCTTTGGGATCGTGTCTTCGCGAAAGATCCCGCCATCTCCGGCAAACAAGTCAAGCTCAACGGCCATTCGTTCACCATTGTTGGTGTCGCTCCCAAATTCTTTACCGGCGCCGACATTTTCTACCGCCCCGATATTTATGTGCCCGCCGCCATGGCGGCTCAAGTCTCCGGCGATGGCGCCGACACATTAAAACAGCGCAGCTACCGCGCCTTCGACATTCACGGTCGCCTCAATCCCGGCGTGACCCTGGCGCAAGCGCAAGCCGAACTCAACAGCATCATGTCGAGTCTCGAGCGCGAGCATCCCGACAGCAACAAAGACAATGTCGCCATCCTCCGCTCCGAGATGGGCAAGCGTATGGAACTCGGCATGACCGCTGTTCCAGCTCTGCTTGGTGGACTTGTCATTCTCGTTTTATTGATGGCGTGCGCCAACGTCGCGAGCCTGCTCATGGCTCGCGCCACGTCGCGCATAAAGGAAACTTCCACGCAGATCGCGCTTGGCGCCTCGCGCGGTGCGCTCATTCGTCAGCGGCTCACCGAAAGCGCCGTGCTCGCTCTTTTCGGCGGCATCGCCGGCACCGCTCTCGCTTACGCCTGCATCATTGGATTTCGCTCGCTCGTTCCTGTCATTGGGTCCACGGATGGTCCCGACTTCCGTCTCGATGTTCGAACCATGGCGTGCATCGCCGTCGCTTCCGCTGCTGCCGTGCTTCTCTCCGGGCTCGCCCCCGCCTTCATGGCCGTCAAAGACGCATGGAGCGCGGTGATGACCACGCGCTCATCCGCATCCGCCAGCCGTTCCTTCAGCGCGATCGCTCGTCGCGTTCTCATCGGCGGACAGATCGCGCTCTCCGTCGTGCTCCTGATGGTCGGCGGACTATTCCTCAAATCGTTCAGCCGCGCGCACAACGTCGATCTCGGCTTCAATCCAGATCGCCTGCTGCTTGTCACGATCGATCCGATGCTGCAAGGCTATTCGAACGAGCAAGCCTCGCGTTTCCACCGGCAGCTCGTCCAGCGCGTTCAATCTTTGCCCGGCGTCGCGTCGGCGACCGTAGCGACCAGCGTTCCCTTTATTGGTGGCGGTTCGTGGGACATCACTATCGACGGCTACACCGCGCCCGACGGCGAAAAATTCCTCGACATCACAAATAGCCAGGTTGACCCGTCGTATTTCTCCACCATGCAAATTCCAATTCTCTTTGGCCGCTCCTTTTCCCCGGCTGACAGGCGCGACGCTCCCGGCGTCGCCATCGTCAACGAAACAATGGCAAGTCGCTATCTCGCTGTCCCCGGCGACCTCGGCAAAGCGCTCGGTCGCATCATTCGCCTTCGCGACGGAAAGCCGATTCAAATCGTCGGCGTCGTCAAAGACTCCAGCTATGGCGGCCAGATCGGCGCGCCTCCTCCGCCTGTTTACTATTTTCCTTACGACCAGCAAGGTGGGCCGAGAGCGACGCTCATCGTCCGCATGAGTCCCATGGGCGCAGCTGCGCACGCGAGAGCGAACGAAGCAAGCTCATACTCGAACGCCGCCGAAAATCCAACCGCTCCTTCCATCGCGCCTGATTCCGAAGCCGCGTTAGTCGTACCCGAAATCCGCGCTGCAATGTCCGTGCTCGATTCCGAAATCTCCCCCGTCACCGTGGACGTAATGACCGACGCGATCTCTCGCCAGGGTTTGTTCCTGCCGCGAATCGTCGCATTGCTCGGCGGCGCTTTCGGTTTGGTCGCCATGGTGCTTGCCACAGTGGGACTATACGGCGTCGTATCCTTCATGGTCGGCCGCCGCACACAGGAAATCGGAATTCGTATGACGCTCGGCGCACAGCGTGGCGACGTCCTCCGCATGGTTCTAGCAAACGGCCTGATTCTCGCCGCCTCTGGATTAGTAGTCGGCTTGGCCATCGCGCTCATCGCCGCACCAGCCGTCCGCAGCATGCTCGTCGGCGTCAGCCCCTACGACCCCGCAACGTTCATCGCCATCAGCGCCGCCTTGCTCGGCGCCACCGCCCTGGCCAGCTACATCCCCGCCGCCCGCGCCACCCGCGTTGATCCCATCCTCGCCCTGCGCCACGACTGAGGCCAAGAAATGCCGCTCCTCGCTCGCACAAAAAGTTTCATCCGCAATCTCTTCCGCCGCGACCGCGCCGATCTCAATATCCACGAAGAGCTC
>DATAMU010000251.1:0-3282 GCA_036266605.1 Candidatus Acidiferrum sp.
ATTGTCGGCGGAGAGAGCCCGCGCGTTGAAGACGGACGGCAAGTCGGCGCTGTGGTCGATGTGCAGATGCGTGAGGAGCACGACGTCCATTTTGTCGAGATCAAGATCGAGTTTGCCGATTTCGACGAAGGCGCCCGACCCGGCATCGACGAGGACTCGCGGGGTGCCTGCGATCGAAACGATGTAGCTGGTTTCGCCGCGTCCGGTGGCACGGGGTCCGCCTGAGCCAAGGACAATTAATTCCATTGCGGGTTGAACGGAGTTTGAGTGCTTTTTGGTCGCACCATGCGGCGCTGTCTTCTCTTGTTCGCCGGCGGCACACGCGTGCGGCGCGGAGATCGTCGCGTAGACCACCAACGCCGAAAGAAGAAGAGCCGAGACGATGGGGCCGCGACAACAACGCGTTGGTGAAGTTTTGATCATGTGAGCGCGGCTCCGGATGCGCATCGATGGTAACGCCCGGAGCCGCGCGGAAGTAGCGTCAGGTTGGGATTCGCTCGGTGACCAGGTTCTGTTCTGATCGGCGCGGTGCTGCGCTCGCGCTGACGTTAGGCTTGCCACGGCGAGGGATGAATCCGCGTGAGGCGAGCAGTTCGGCATTGAGCAAAGCTGCGCCGGCGGCGCCGCGCACGAGATTGTGCGAGAGCAGCGTGAGCTTGATGTCGAGCAGCGGGCATTCGCGCACACGTCCAACGACGGCGGCCATGCCGTTGCCGGCATTGACGTCGCGCTTCGGCTGCGGGCGATTGTCGTCGTCGAGGACTTCGATGGGACGTCGCAGCGCCGAGGGGAGCGATGCGATTTCCGGATCGACCTCGAATGTGCGCAGGGCTTCGCGTACTTCTTCGGTCGATGCGATTTTCTTCATGCTGATGCTGACACATTCGAGGTGACCGTCGAGGACAGGCACGCGATTGCAGTGCGCGCTCAAGCCGAGTCCGGCATCGACGAAACGGCGGCCATCCCAGCGGCCGAGAAGTTTTTGCGGCTCGGACTCCAACTTTTCTTCTTCGCCGCTGATGAACGGGACGATGTTGCCGTGAATGTCCATCGAAGCGACGCCGGGATAGCCCGCGCCGGAAACGGCCTGGAGCGTGACGACGAAAATGCGCTCGAGGCCGAAGATGTCGGCGAGCGGCTTAAGCACGAGGACGAGGCCGGCGGTGGAACAATTTGGATTCGTTACGATGAAGCCGGTGGTGTAGCCGCGTTGCGCTTGCTGTACGCGAATGGCGTCGAGATGCGCCGCGTTCACTTCGGGAATCAGCAGCGGCACGTCGGGATCCATGCGGTGATTCCGCGAGTTGCTGACGACGGGGTAACCGGCGCGCGCGAATTCCTCTTCGGCTGGGCCGGCGACACTGGAATCGAGCGCAGAGAAAACGAAATCGCAATCGAGAGTCGGCTCAAGGCTTTGCACGACGAGATTTCGCGCTTCGTGCGGAATCGGCGTGTCGAGATGCCAACGCGTTGCGTCGGCGTAAGTTTTGCCGGTCGAGCGTTCGGAAGCGGCGACGGCGGTGAGATCGAACCACGGATGATTCGCGAGCAATTTGACGAGCCGTTGACCGACCAGGCCGGTGGCACCGAGAACGCCTGCGCGCCACTTGCGGGAGCCGCGCGGAGTTTGCTCAGTGAGCATCTGTACATATTCGAGGTGGCGCTTCGGTGCAAAATCGCGCTCGTCGGTGAGAGAGATTTCGTGCGTTTCAAAAACGTCGCCTTGCCATTGACCGCTCATGCTGCACCTTCCTGGGATTGAGAATTTTGATTTCGATGCGACTGCGAATGCGGCGGGAGTTTCGTCCCGATGCGAGTGCCGCGGACTTGCGGCCTGAACGTGTTGCGTACCCAGACGGTCATTTCGGTGGAAGCTGCGAGCGGGAGTACGTGTGGGTGCAAAACTTTGGCGCCGCTTGCGGCGAGGGCGTGCGCTTCGTCGTAGCTCAGATCGTGGAGGAGTTGCGCTTGCGCGTCTTCGTTGGGATTCGCTGTGTAAATTCCATCGACATCGGTCCAGATGACGAGCTCATCGGCATCGACGACGTGGGCGATGATGGCGCCGGAAAAGTCGGAGCTGTTGCGGCCGAGGGTGGTGATGCGGCCGTCGGGAGTGGCGCCGATGAAGCCGGTGACGACGGGAACGATCGCATCTGCGAGAAGGGGCGTCAACACAGCGCGGCCACGGCGCTTTGTTTGCTCGAGGTGCGGCTTCGCGTCGCGGAACGTGTCGCAGGTGAGGACGAAGTCGGACGACGCCACGGGAACAGCTGCGACGCCAACGCATTCGAGCGCGGCGGCGAAGAGACGTGCACTGAACCGTTCGCCGAATGAGGCGAGCGTGTCGAAGAGTTCGGGCGATGCGACGACGGATTGGCGCGAGGGGACGGCGTGCAAGAGATCGCGGCCGAGCGAATCGAGTTCGCGGGAGACGCGATCGCGCGCGGCGGGTTCGAGGCCAAGCGCACGCAACGCGTCATGATGAAGGCGAAGAACGAGTTCGGCTTCGACGCGCGCGCGGAAGTTTTGTCGATCCGCGAGGAATTGCGCGATGCCGAGGAGCTTGTCGGTCATACCTTTCATCGCGGATACGACCACGACTACGTTGGAATTTTCGGCGACGGGCTTGACGAGTTCGGCGGCGTGCAACATGCGCGCGGCGCCGAGCAGCGAAGTGCCGCCAAATTTGAATGCGACGATTTCTTTGCGACTACAACCGAGCGAAGTAGACGGCCCTCGCTTTGCGAATCCGTGAAGACCGTTCTCGGTCGACGCGGCGCTTCCGCTACCACGCGACGTGGTCGCATCGCCGTGCGCGAACAATGCGGGGACTAGACGCGGGGATAAGTCACCCTCCGCGGACGATTCTGACTGGACGTTTCTGGCGTTCATGGTGCCGCTCCGTGTGGTTTCCGCTGGAGCGACTCTGGAGGAGGGATTTAAAGAAAAAACCCACCGCCAGGTTCGCTTCCGGCGGTGGGTTTGAAACTTTTGGGATCTTTCTAGTTTCTAGCCTCGCCGTTAGCGGTAATCGACTTCGTCGTAGTCGAAATAATCGACGACGTCGAGGTAGTCATGCGCTTAGCGGCGAGAGAAAGATTCATACCGGGAACAAAGGTAGCATGGCAGAACAAATTGGCAAGTGAAAATTTGGAGAAATGCGTCGCATCGCGATTCATTCCATGGAGCTGGCGATTATCGGCCGACTGTCGCCGCGCGACGCCCCCCCCATTTTTGCGCAAGGATATGATTCGACGACGGTTATGTCGAAAACCTGGTTCA
>DATAMU010000252.1:0-11768 GCA_036266605.1 Candidatus Acidiferrum sp.
GTAATGCGCGACGTCGGCGATGTGAACTTGCAGACGCCACGTGCCGTCAGGCTTTTTTTCGACATAAACGGCGTCGTCGAAATCGCGCGCGGTTTCGCCGTCGATGGTGACGATGGGCAGGTGACGAAAATCTTCGCGGCCTTGCGTTTCGGCTTCGGTGACGGGTCGCGCGAGCGATTCGGCTTCTGCGGTGACTTCGGGCGGGAAGACGTGGGGCAGGTGATGCTTGCGGATGATGATCTCGATGTCCACGCCGAGATCGCCGGGGCGGCCGAGAATTTCGATGACGCGTCCGGTAGGAGATGCGCTGCCGCGCGGAAATTTCAAAATCTCAACGTTGACGACAGCGCCGTCGAGTTCATCGATATGGGGGACGCGGGCTGCGCGATGTTTCGCGTGCCGGTCGTTCGCGCGGTCGGCGGTTGAGACGGGCGGAGGCACGCCGAGTTTTTCAGCGAGCTGCGGAGTGAGTTCGTCTCCAGGAAGGATTTCGACGGAATGCTGCATGCGCGCGTCGTAGGGCAGAACGTAGTTGCCGCGCTGCCCGTAGCGGAAGAGACCGACGACGCTGGGATGGGCGCGGTTGAGTACGCGAACAATGCGGCCTTCGGCGCGCTGGGGTCCGTGGCCAGTGCCGGTCCGGAGGATTTTGGCGAGGACGTGGTCACCGTGCATGGCGTCCTCAATGGAGTCGCGGGGAATAAAGATGTCGCCGGCGTATTGCGGTGTGGGGATATCGGGGACGACGAAGCCGTAGCCGTCGTGGTGGAGCACGAGGCGCCCGGTGAGTTCGTCGCGCCGGGGGGAGGGGGCGGCGTTCAAGCCGGAGCTGGATGGATTGGAACGATTATCGGACGGGGCTGGAGCGGCGTCTTTTTCCCGTTTTGAACCTGCGAGGTGGTAGCGGCCGCCGGGAAATTCGCGGATGGCGCCTCTTTTTTTGAGCTTGCCGAGCATTTTGAACAGAGAATTGCGGTCAGATCGTTTGAGGTGGAGACCGCGGCTGATATCGTCGGTGGAGGCCGGGTCGGTTCTAACTTGCAGAAAACGAAGGATGTTATCGGGGCTTAGGTGAGAGGGGCGAGCCATAGGCTGGGCCCGCCGGGATAATTTTGCGGGCGAGGCGGATTTTACTCACTTTTTTTTGATTCGGCGCGAAACTTTTTTCTAGGGATGGGGTTCCATTTGCCAGGCCAACACACGACCGGCTGCCCGCCCTCCGTCAGGGCAGTCGGACATTCCCCGAAAGGGGAACTTGAGAGGCGGGACGACCTGGCCCGCCTCTCCTTTTTATCTCCAGCAAAACCAGCTATTAGACCAACAAAAATCTTGCGTACGCCTTGTGTGCCTTTCGGTGGCGTTCTATGGCCACAGGTGAGGTCACGATTTTGTTTGCGAATTTCGAGTTCTGCCAGGCTTTATTTTTGCGAGACCACGACAGTTCCGGGATACCGGGACGGCTGGCCGCCCGAAATGTAGGTCTTGAAAAGCCACCAAAAAAGAAGGATGAGAACGCCGAGCACGGTGACCTTATACACATATCCTGGAATTGGAGGTTTCGGTCGAGGTCGCTTTACTTGAGGTGGAACGCTCACTGCCTCGATGGTAGCCCAGAGCCGATTTCCCGAACACAGAAATCCCCGCGCCAGGCGGGGATTTTGTTTTTCGCTCGCCCCGGGAGCGGAGATACCGGGCGAATCGTTGAAAAAATTCTCTTGACATAGTAAATCTTTACTAGTAAATGATTCCTACATGAGCAAAGAGCTGCCACGGCCGACGAATTCGGAGTTGGAGATTCTGACGGTGCTTTGGAGTATCGGGCCGGCGACGGTACGCGAAGTGTATGACGTGATTCAGCGCAGGCGGACGGCGCAATACAGCACGACGCTGAAGTTCATGCAGATCATGGCGGACAAAGGGCTGTTGATTCGGGACGACGCGCAGAAGGCGCACATTTATGAGGCTGCGAAAACCGCGGAATGGACGCGGCGCCAACTGGCCGGCGACCTGATGGAGCGAGCGTTCAGCGGATCGGCGAAAGCGTTGCTGGTCGGGGCGCTTTCCGCGCGCAAGGCTTCGAAGGCGGAGCTCGCGGAGCTGGTCGAGTTTCTCGAGGAATACCGGAAGCAACAAAAATGAGAGTGCTGGAGCAATTCGTCGAAGCGCCGCTGGCCGGGACACTTGGCTGGGCGTTGCTGCATTCGCTTTGGGAAGGCGCGATTGTTGCGGCGATCTTGGCGGCGGTGCTGTTGGCGTTTCGTTCTCCGCGGATTCGATATTTTGCAGCATGTGCGGCGATGTTGGCGCTGGCGGTCGGGTTTGTGACCACGCTGGGCGTGCTTGCGCCAACGCAGGCGCAACGCTCGCTGAACGCCACAGCGAACAGTTTTCGTCCTTGGAATTTTCTAGCCGATCAGAACAATTTTGTTTCGTGGCGGCCTGAGCTTGGCGCAATCGCACCCTGGCTTGGTCCGTTATGGATGATCGGTGTCTGTGCTTTCTGTCTGTTGCGGCTCGCCGGTTGGATTTCTGCGCGAAAGCTGCGATCACGAGGCGTGTGCGGCGTTTCAGAATTTTGGCGGAACAAACTTGCTGAATTGAGCGCAAGGATGCGCGTCAGCCGTCCCGTGCAATTGCTCGAGTCGTGCCTCGTTGATGTTCCGCTCGCACTAGGACATCTGCGGCCCGTCATTCTAATTCCGATTGGGATGTTATCGGCTCTGCCGGTCGCACAAGTCGAAGCGATTCTGATGCACGAGCTGGCGCATATCCGGCGCCACGACTACTTGCTGAACGCGGCACAGCGCTTGATCGAAAGCTTTTTGTTCTATCACCCCGCGACGTGGTGGATCTCGAGCGTGATCCGCAACGAGCGCGAACATTGCTGCGACGATGTCGTCGTGGCGATGACCGGCAACGCGCAGGAGTATGCCGTTGTGCTCGCCGCGTTGGAACGAAGCCGAATTTCGAGCCGCGAACTGGCTCTAGCTGCTACAGGAGGACGACTTATGAAACGCATCCATCGTTTACTGAACCCCACGCAATCGGTCAACGCACCGGCGCCGGCACTCGCGGTCGCGATTTTGCTGGCGACGGCGGCGACATCGATGGCCGCGCTGCGATGGGACTCCGCGAAGCAGAGTTCGACGCCAGCGAAGATTGCGGCGGAGGCGGCAGCGAAGCAGTCGGCGCCGCTCGCGAAGGTTGCGGCGGAGGCGGCAGCCACGCAATCGGCGGCCTATGCGAAATGGATCGACGAAGATGTGGTCTACATCATCGACGACGCGGAACGAGCCGCGTTCGTATCGCTCTCATCCGATGCCGAGCGGGACCAATTCATCGAACAATTCTGGGAGCGCAGGAACCCGACGCCCGGTTCTGCGCAAAACGCATTCAAGGAAGAGCACTATCGCCGCATCGCATACGCGAACGCGCATTTTCAGACCGCTTCGGGCGGTGCCGGCTGGCGAACCGACCGCGGGCACATGTATATCGTGTTCGGTCCGCCGGATGAGATCGAAGCGCATGCTGCCAAAAGCCAGCAGAAACCGCTTGCCACCGAAACGTGGATGTACCGCCACGTCGAAGGTGTCGGCGAAAACGGGATTTTCACGTTTGTCGATCGCACCGGGCACGGCGATTTCAATCTCGCTCCCGCCAACGCGCGGTTTTAGCGGCAGCAAATACTACTACGCTTAAATCACTCCGTTTTGAAGACGAGCAAGTTCCCTTTTTCTACTTCGACGATGTGGTCCAGCATAAATCCCTCTTTGGCGTTCGCGCGGAGAACCATTTCAAGCTGCTGCTCAGTTATGTCGCGGACGACGCCCGTAGCCCTGTATTGAGTGACAGGGCCGGCGGCGGCGACCTTTCGCTCGAATGGGCGAAAGGCGATGATCGCTAACAACACGACAATGAGAACAAGGCAGGTGTTCTGGAGAATGGATTTCATCGTTGCCTCCTCGCGAGCACAGTAGCACTCTCTTCAGCAAACGTCGGCGATCCTTCGCTTCGCTCAAGAATGACAACGCAATTGAGGTGCGGGCTTAGAGGTTAGTGAAGGCGGGAGGATTTGGAGACTCCGAGGATTTCGCTGATTTTGCGGCGCTCGATGACTTCGCGTGGGGAGCGGCCCTGGCGGTCGAGCCAGGCCATGAAGTCCTTAAGTCGTACCTCGTGTTCTTTCTTTGGCTCAAAAACTAACACCTTAATCGGGCGGAAGCCGTCGGTGGCGATGTTGCCGCCTTTGAGTTTGAGTGCCCGGGCGATGGCTTCGAAGAGGGAGGAGGCTTTGACTTCGACGATGTGGGAGCCGCCTTCAATATCGGTGAGAGTGACGCGGCAGTGGCATTCGGTCATGGCGAAAAGCAGGCTAGCATATTCGCTTTTTGTTCGCCACGAGATTTCGATTCGACATCGGCGCGCACTCTAAGTCAAAGAAGCGCGGCGGTTTGTTCGGAGCACGTCGAGATTGGGCCGAGCCGGTATGGATCGCAAAGCGGCGCGGCGGTTCCCTCTCAAATTAAAGTTGGCGCGTGTTAGCTAAGACAACGATCCGGAAAAGAAAAGGAGGCGCAGGGTTTGCGCCTCCTTTTTCTGCACGCGGCATCGATCTTTCGTTCTGCGCGCGGCTTGCTGTTGCCGCCGCAAGCTAGAAGCTGAAGCGGGCCTGCAGCTCGATGACGCGGCCGGCAAGGGCGGTCAGGCCCTGGCCGAAGGTGGCGTTGGGAGATGTAACGGTTTCGGCGCCGCTGACGGCGTTGTAGTTGATGGTGCCGATTTGCTGCTGGCTGTTGAGAAAGGGGATGAAATTGGTTTGGTTGAAGATGTTGTAGAAATTGGCGCGGAGATCGATCTTGGCGTTTTCACCGAGGACCGGCAGATGCGGTAGGCCGAATGCTTTGCCGAGCGTCATGTCCACCGAGGAGTAGCGCGGGCCCCAGAAGGAGTGGCGGGCAACGCCCGGAGCCGACGGGACATTACCGGTGATCGTCGGCGGAGTGAAGTAGGTTGTGGGGCCGTTCGGAAAATTGCCGCCATTGCGGATGAAGCCGGAGTTGCTGTAGTCGTTGAGAGCGCCGCCGAGATACGCGGCCGGACGCAGAGTGCAATAGCCGCTGTTGGAGTAGACAAGGCCGCAGGATGTGGCGCCGGTAGCGTCGGTGACTTGCACGTTATAGACGGGCGTGAACGGGAAGCCGGTGTGCGCGTTCAAGATGCCGGTGACGGTCCATCCGCCGACGACTTTGTCGAGCCATGCGTGTTCGCCGCGGAAGATTTTGGGAGTCCACACCCCATACAACTTGAAATTGTGTTTCACGTCGTAGTCGGCGAGGCCCCATTCGGAGCGCTGGCTGAAGGGAAAGGTGCCTTCCTCGAAGTCCGACGACTGATTGTCTTCGGCACGAGCGAAGGTGTATTGCGCGTCGATCTGGAACTGGCGCGAGAAGCGATGCTGCACTTCGGTGAGCAGCGCGTTGTACGAGCCGTTGACGTCGTTGGTGTACAGATTGAGCGTTTGAATCGCAGGATTCAGCGGCGCGAAGAACAAGTTGGAAAGCTGCTGGCGCGTGTAGTGACGGCTGAGGCTGCCTTGATAGCCGGCGGTCACGATCCAGTCGTGGCCCATGTCGTACTGCGCGAGGAGCGAGTAACGATAGGTAACCGGCGTCGGCAAATCATTTTGCACGCCCTGAATTTGCAGGCCGGCCGCGCCGACGGGCAGATTCGTTGTCGGATCGAACGTCAAAATCGCCGCGGGATTCGATGGCCAGTTGTCGAACTGATGGGGATCGCCCGGAACAGCATAAAGAATGTTGGATCCGAATGCGCTTAGGCCGCTGACAAACGGGGGATTCGAGCGACCGTTGAGCGTGATCGCTTCTTCCATACGATTGTAGCCGATGCCGCCGCCGCCGCGTATGACGAGACGGTTGTGCATGTCCTGATTGACGAGCGGAAGTTTGCCGGGGCTCCACGCGAAGCCGAATTGCGGGCCCCAGTTGTTTTTGCTGGAGTTGTAGAGATTGCCGCCGGTGCGCAGGACGAGGCTGGTAAGTTCAGAGCCCGCCGGGCCGAAAACCGGGTTGCTGATGTTGCCGTCTTTTTCACTGACAGGACCGAAATATTCCCAGCGCAGGCCGATGTTGAGAGTCAGGTTCGGCTTCACTTTGAAGTCGTCCTGGACGAAACCGGCGTAAATGTCGGAGCGAATGTATTTACGCGCGTCGGTGGGCTGGCCGGTGATCGGATTGAAGTTGCCGGTTTCTTGCAGCGGAGCATCGTTGGCGAAATCCCACAGATTGTTGAACGCGTAGGTGGGCCGAGCGGAGCCGGCTTGCACGTCGATGTCTTGCTCTTTGTACACGTCAACTCCGTACTTCATCGAGTGTTTGCCCCAGATTTTTGTGAGCGTGTCGCGGATGTTGTAAGTCGTCTGATAGAAGACACCGGGACCAGGCGCGCCGAAACTGATTTGGCTGCCGGGAACGTTGCCGAAGAGATTGATGTTGTCGGTGGGGAGGCCGAACGGTTCCTGCGGATTGGTGGCGAGTTCGTTGAAATACCAACGCGTGACGTTGAAGCGGGCTTCGTTAATCAGCGTCGGGGTGAAAGTGTGGTCCCAGAGGATTGCACCGCTTTCGTTGAGGCGATTGGAGTTCCAGAGATTGGCGGCGCGCGCATTGCCGTTGAAAAACTGTGCGTCGTTCGGAACGTAGTACATAGTAAAGGCGATTAGATCTCGGCTGGTGGCTTGCCAATCGACGCGGCCGTTGTATTGCGTCGCGGTGCTGATCGTCGGGTTGATGGTTTGCACGAACGCGAGGTCGGGGATTCCGTCGAGACCGCCGCCGATGCCGAATGGAGTTGCCGCGGCGCCGAAGGTCGGATCGTGTGTGCCGATCCCGGCCTTGACCGGTGAACCGATGTCGAGACCTTGCGAGCCGCTCGCACCGACTGCGGCGCAGGAGCCTGGATCGGGCAGGCCGGCTTGCGCGCACGTCATCGGAATGATGTGACTGATTGCCGTGCCTTCGCCGGGAAACGACAGCAGCGTGTTGGCGATGCTGCCGGTGGGAGCTTCGGCGAGAAACTGTGGAGTTTCGGCCCAGGTGTTGTTGGTGTTCTGCGCGTTATTGCGGAGAGTTTCGTAAGAGAAGAAGACGAAGAGATGATTTTTGATGATCGGGCCGCCGACGCTGCCGCCGAATTGATTGAAGCGATTCGCGACGCGCTGGTCCGCGGCTGATCCGCCGGGTCCGTTGTAGCGCTGGAAAGCGTTGAGGCCGGGACGATCCATTTTGAAGAAAAGGCTGCCGTGATATTGGTTCGTCCCATTTTGTGAGACGACTTCGACTTGCGCGCCGGAGTTCCTGCCACTCTCCGCGCTGTAAGAGTTCGATGTGACACGAACTTCCTTGACCGACTCTTCGTTCGGCGTAATGACGGCGGCGCCACCCCAGGCGAGGCTGTTCACTTCGACGCCGTCGATCTGATAGTCGTTGGTGGTGTTGCGCTGGCCGTTGGCGTTGATCTGCACCTGATTTTCGGTTTGGAAAATGCTGCTGCTGACGCTGGTGCCGCCCGGGCCGGCGCTGCCAGGAGTGTTCTGGCTGCCGCCGTTGTTGGAGTGGGCGGAGTCGCCGAAGACGCCGGGAGCGAGGCGAAGGAGCTGGAAGGGATCGCGGCCCAGCGAGGGGAGATTTTGAATGTCTTTGCTGTCGAGCGTGCCGCTGATTTGACCGGTTTCGGTGTCGATCGGAGGAGTGACGTCACCATTGACGGTGACGGACTGCGTGACATCGCCGACCTCCATGGTGACGTTGACGGATTGAATTTGTTCGGCGGCGACGGTGATGTCAGCGAGATCTTTTTTCTTGAAGCCGGTTGCGCTTGCGGAAATGGAATAGTGGCCGGGAGCGAGGCTGAGAAAATTGAAGACGCCGGATGCGTCGGTTGTCACCGTTACGACGCGGCCCGTCTCTTTATTGGTGAGCGAGACGGTGGCGGCGCTGATGGTATCGCCCTGCGGATCGAGCACGCTGCCCTGAATTCCGGCGCGATATTGAGCGAAAGTGGTGATTGCAGCTAGAAGGAGAAATGCGGAAAAGCAGGCACACACGTAGAAGAATCTGCGGACTGAGTCAGGCAACATGGCCATTTCACCTCGAAAAAATTACCCCTGTTAGTTCGTCGGAAACGGGCTCGGGTCCACTTCTGGTCCACTGGGGGAGGGAGAGCGGAGACGATCTATTTACGGCGAAAGCATATAGCACAACGTTGACGCATGCTGCGTCGATAAGGTGTATGGGGTAAGGAGATTAGTTGAATCGCTGTATGGTTTTTTGTGAGATTTTTCCTAGCGATAACAATTTTCCGTGTAACGAAATCTGAATGGCGCGCATCACACGCGCGCCATCACGATTGACATCGGTGCTGGCGTTCGTCAGCATGACGAACTCGTGAGCGACCTTCTCCGATTTCTCCGCGACACAAAAAGCGTTGTGTTCGTAAATCCCGTTGCCGGCGCCGGACGTGCCGCGCGAAATTTGCGACGGGTTCGCAACGCGTTCGCGCGGATGGAGATGGCGACTGAGTTTGTTGTTGCGGGTAGCGCGACGGAGATGGAAGCAGGAGTTCTCGCGGCGATTGCGACCGGGGCGCGATTGCTTTTCGCGATGGGAGGCGACGGAACCGTCCAGGCGGTGGTGAACGGAGTCTGCGGCGATCGGTTGAATGGAGGCGACACAGTGATCGGCGTTTTGCCGAGTGGTGGAGGGAATGATTTTGCGTCGGCATTGCGGCTGCCAAAAAATTTAGCGGCGGTTGTTGGTGCGCTTCCCGAGACGCGGATTCGAGAAGTCGATGTGTTGCGCGGCCGGACGGGTGACGGCTCCACCCGATTGTTTTTGGGCGGCGGAGGCGTTGGGCTGGATGTCGATGCGGTGCGGCACGCGTCGAGCACGTATCGAAAGTGGCCCGGTCGATCGAGGTATTTGGCGTCGGCACTACGAGCATGGAAGGCGTTTGAGCCGATTGGAGTGCGCGTGGAATTTCCCGAAGACGATTTGCCTGCGATTGAAGCGCGCGCGATGCTCGCGGCGGCGCTGAATACGCCGTCGTACGGTGCGGGATTGCGGATCGCGCCGGACGCTCGCGTGGATGATGGGTTACTCGACGTTTCGATTCTGAGGAGTTTGAACGCGGCGGAAGTTGGCCGCGCGATTCCGAGGCTATTTGCTAGCGGGAACTTGCCTGAAACCTATTTGACTCTGAGGAAAGCGCAGGCAGTGATTTTGCGGACGGATCGACCATGCATGTTTCACGGTGACGGCGAGATCCTTGGGCCTGCGCCGGTGCGTATTGAGGTGGTACCAAACGCGATCCGGGTGCTCGTACCTACCGGGGATTGAATCGGAGTGCGAGGTATTTGCACCTCACAATTCCACGCCTTCAGAAACCCAAGGCGCGGCACCCAAGTGCCGTCGTGGCGCGGGTGCGTCGGCGGCACGATCACCGGGCGAATAGTAAATCCTAGAAATACTGTGCTTAAGAGAAAGCTCGCGACCACAGGGATGTTGCGCGAGGATTCGCCGGTGTCTTTGCGAGTGATTACGCTTCGCGCCACGCGACCGAGGCGAGAACTGAAGCAACCGGCTAACTTTTCTTCTTGTCGATTTTCAAGTTGATGACGATTTCTTTTTTGCTGTCGAAGCTGGAGATCGCGCGCGTCTGAGATTTTGCCCCGTCTTTTTCAGCATGAATCTCGTAATCCACGTTTGGATCGAGGCCGCTGAAGCGATAGTTGCCGGCGTCGTCGGCAATGTAACTGCGAATCGCGTTGCTACGCGTGTTCTTGAGAAACACGACGCTGGCGGCAATCGGGCTCTCGCTCTTGTCGGTGACTAAGCCGCGGACGGATTTGAGCGAAGCTTCGTGCTTGGCGGCTTCTTTGTCCTTGTCTTGAGGCCGCGACGGAGCTGCTAGCGACAGCGTTGCGATCAGCAGGAACGCGAGGCCGATGGAGAAAACTCGCAAGCGTGAATTCACTTTTTCCCTCCCGGTGCCGGCTGCATACGATAGACCACGTTGTCTTCGCTGATGCCGCTCTTGGCGCTGACCGGATTGGTCTGGTCAGCGAAACCCTTGGCTATCACCACGATCTCATATTCGCCGCCTTGGGGGACGCGCAAGGCAAACTCACCGCGCGAATTAGTATAGGTGTCCCAACGGAACTTCTTTTCGCCGGTGCGGCGGACGCGGAGACGCGCGCCGGGGAGCGCGTAGGCCTTATCAGTGAAGACCGTGCCGATGACGAGGAAATCGTTGGCATGACTGTGTTTGCCGCTGGACTTGGAGGACGAACTTGATGACTGCGGCGCTTGCGAGGCAGGCGACGTTGAAGGCGTCGATGAAGAATCGGGCTGCTGGCTAGGTTGGGAGTCAGCGGGCTGAGGCGGCGCAGGCTGTTGTGCGCGCAGAGTTCCACCCAGGCACACAAATGCGGCCACACACACCAGCAGTGGACGAATGATGGAAACGCCTTGGGTCACACGCATGAACCGGTCCTCACTGCCCGATCCGTACCTGCGGCATCGTATAGATTAGATGGTGGTTTCACGAAAGAAGATGTAATGGGGTTGCGCTCGCCACCGCCTATAACCACCCGGTGGCCCGACGGCAAAGGTCGCCGGAAGACTATTCCTCGTCTTCTTCCTCTTCTTCGTCGTCCTCGTCAATCAAATCGCCGTTTTCTCCCTCTTCACCGTCTTCTTCGTCATCGTCTTCTTCATCGTCATCATCATCGTCGCCGTCTTCGGAGATGACGTTGAGGTGAATCGGGTGGATCTGAGAAATTTCCATTTCGATCTCGCATTCTGGGCAGCTGAGGATTTCGCCTTCCTCGACTTCGTCCTCGTCGACGTCGATTTCTGCGGAACATTCAGGGCAGCGAATCACGGGAACATCCTCCGTAAAATTGTTGGGCCGATGCACGCGGGCGAGCGCACATCCATGTCGAGCGTATTATATACCGGGTGTGTGAAGTCAACTGCCATGCGCGGAGAAGGCGCCGACCGGTAAAACGTGGGCCGGCGGCGATGGGACGCAGAGACTGGCGGAGGAAAATTGTCGCGGGAATATCCCGAACGGCCGGTGGTGGGCGTTGGTGGCGTGGTGATCGAGGGTGGGCGCGCGCTGCTCATTCGGCGCGGAAGCGAGCCGCTGCTGGGGCAATGGTCGATCCCGGGCGGGACGCTGGAGCTGGGAGAATCGCTGGAACACGGCGTCGTGCGCGAATTGAAGGAAGAGACCGGATTGACGGTGCGCATCGTGGAGATGATCGAGGTTTTCGATCGCATTTACGAGGACGAGGCCGCAGCGGGCGGAGAGAGTTTGCCGCCGGGGGTCGAGTCGAAGAAAAAAGGTCCGCGATACCACTACGTGATCATCGACTATCTTTGCGAACGCGTTGTTGGCGAAGGGGGCGAAGCGAAAGCTGGAAGCGACGTCACCGATGTTGCTTACGCGACGGAAGATGAACTCGTTAGATTTGGTTTGACCGAAACTGCGAAGCGAATTCTGCGAAAAGCGTTTGCGATGGAACGCGCGCGGCGAGCGTCACAAAAATAGATCATCAATTCGACTTAACAATTTCGATGGCGCCGTTGGAGTTGGTCAACTGGAGACGACAGCCGCCGCCCGAGCCGATCGTTCCGTTGAGCGAATCTCCGCCGATGCTGCCAGTGGCC
The DNA here is from genome assembly GCA_036266605.1 of Candidatus Acidiferrum sp. Lineage (GTDB taxonomy): Bacteria > Acidobacteriota > Terriglobia > Acidiferrales > UBA7541 > Acidiferrum. The sequence continues at coordinate 11,751 of DATAMU010000252.1, forward strand.
GTGACGGGAATGTCGGAA
>DATAMU010000253.1:0-4170 GCA_036266605.1 Candidatus Acidiferrum sp.
ATCAGCGGCTCCATCGGCAAAAAAGTTTTCGCCACGATGTTCGACTCCGGCCGCTCCGCCTCCGAAATCGTCGCCGCGGAGGGCCTCGCTCAAATCAGCGACACCGGCGCCATCGAAGCCGCCGCCCGCGAAGTCATCGCCAAAAATCCCGACAACCTCGCCAAATTCCGCTCCGGCAACGAAGGCGTCTTCAAATTTTTCGTAGGCCAGGTCATGCGCGCCACCAAAGGCCAAGGCAATCCCCAAACCGTCAACGACATCGTTCGCAAACTCTTAACAGAGTCGTAGGGGCACGGCATCGCCGTGCCCGTCTTTATCGATGAAAGGATTCGCTGATGCTCAAAGTTGGCGACAAAGCCCCCGACTTCACCCTCACCGCCGACGACGGCAAATCCGTCTCCCTCTCCGACTTCAAAGGCAAACAAGTCGTCCTCTACTTCTACCCAAAAGCCAGCACCCCCGGCTGCACCATCGAAGCCTGCGACTTTCGCGACCTCCGCCCGAAATTCGCAAAACAAAACGTGGTCGTCCTCGGTGTCAGCGCCGATCCAGTGAAAGCCTTGGTAAATTTCAAGACCAAGCAAAAACTAAACTTCCCACTCCTCAGCGACCCCGACCATAAAATGATCGAGTCCTACGGCCAGTGGCGCATGAAAAAATTCATGGGCCGCTCTTTCAAAGGCATCGTCCGCAGCACTTTCCTCATCGATCCTGACGGCCGTATCGCCCAAATCTGGGACTCCGTCCGCGTCAAAAACCACGCCGCCGAAACCCTCTCCGCCGCCACCTCAAAATAATCTTGGCAATCCCTTGTAGGGGCGGGGCTTGCCCCGCCCGGCGCCAACACGACCTGGCTCAACCGCGAAGCCTCTCCCATCGCAGCGCAACTACGCTCAATTGGAGTGTGACGTCTCAACGCCGCTTTTGCGATCGCTCCATATCTCCAACGTGTCGCGGAGCCACCATGTACGGGCGCAGCACTGCTGCGCCCCAACTTGCCCAGTCGTTAACATCATCGCAATGTGTGTTTGATTCGAAATCAAAAGCAACATCTCAACCCCACCTGCCAACCATTCACCCGCAAAATTCAACCGCTCCCCGAATATCGATCTCTTCGAACAACAATCTCTGCTATCCTGCGCGCGTAGAAAACTCCGTCCTCGCGAATCAACGACGTTCCGCTCCTGTAAATCCAAAAACAACCAACAAATTTTCGAGCTACGCAACGCTCTAAGCTGCTTCGTTGCAACAGCTTGCACACTCCCGTTTTCGGTAGATCTTGCAACGCACGGTAAACAAATACCTTCCGGACTCTTTGAAAAAACATGGGGGTATGGGGTACAAGCCCACTTCAAAGTTTCAAAATGGAACTGAATCAAAAAGGAAGGAACCTCAAATCACTCAACTCGTCGGCAAAATCGTAACCCGCGGCCGCCCCGACGACTCCATCTCCACCGCTAGCGGTGTCTGAAACACCTGCTCCAGCAATTCGCGCTGATACACCACGCCCGGCGGCCCAACCCGCAAACTCTTGCCCTTGTGCAGCAACACAATCTGATCCGCATACTGCGCAGCCAGATTCAGCTCGTGCGTCACGATCACGACCGTGTAGCGATTCTCCGTCGCCAATTTGCGCAGCGTATCGAGCAGTCCAACTTGCGCGCCAATATCGAGATGCAACGTCGGCTCATCCAGCAGCAACAACACCGGCTGCTGCGCCAGCGCCCGCGCCAAGACAATGCGCTGCTTTTCGCCGCCCGAAACCTGATCCATCCACCGATCCGCCAAATGCGCCGCCGTCACTTGCGCCAACGCATTCCGCGCGATCGTCAAATCGTTCGCGGTCTCGAATTGCAGCGATCCGCCGTACGCGTGACGCCCTTGCAGCACGAATTCCCAAGCGCGCGTCGGGAACAGCAGCGGACTCTCCTGCTGCACCATCGCAATTCGCTGCGCACGCACGCGCGGCGCCATCGAATGCGTCGTCTCGCCGTTCAGCAACACCCGGCCTGAAAGCGGCGGCTGCGAGCCCGCAATCAATTTCAGCAGCGTCGATTTCCCGCTCGCATTCGGACCCAGAATCGCGACGATCTCGCCGGCGCGCGCCTGAAAGCTGCTCGCCTCCAGCGTAAAAATGGGAGCCTGATTCGGATTCGGCGAATACGCGTAGCTCACCTGCTCGACGCTCAATCGAACTTCTTGCGAGCGGGGATTGGCAGGCTGCATGGAAGGAGAAGGCATCGCGATTATTGAACGAAGCTCACGCGGGGACTCATGCGAACTTCCGCCGCAACAAATAAATGAAGAGCGGCGCGCCCGCCAGCGCCGTCATCGCGCCGACCGGCAATTCGCTCGGTGCCACGATCGTGCGCGCCAGCGTGTCGGCAAGCACAACCGCGATCGCTCCGCCAAACGCCGACGTCGGAATCAAAATGCGATGGTCCGAACCAAAAATCAGCCGCATCACATGCGGCACAAGCAGGCCAACGTAGCCGATCGCGCCGCTCACCGAAACCGCCAGCCCCGTCAGCAGCGACGCAGCGATGTAAACGACAATCCTCACGCGCGGCACGTCGACGCCCAGATGCATCGCCTCTTTTTCGCCATTCAGCATCAAGTTCAAATCCGAAGCCGTCGAATAAATCACGCCGCTAGCCAGCAAAAATCCCGCACCGAGCATCCAGCGCAGCGTCGGAGGAATCGCCGTCGAAAGGTCGCCCATCAACCAAAACAGGATGCCACGCAAATCGCCGCGACCCGCCAGCGTGGAGATCAAAAACATGATGATCGCCGATAAAAACGACCCCGATACGATGCCAGAAAGCAGCAGCGTGTTGCTGTCGAGTTGCCCATCGCGCCGCCCGAGGAAATAGACCGCCGCGATGACCGCAGCCGCACCGACAAACGCGCCGATCGGCGTGAAGACAACCGCGATCGCCAGCGGCAGCGCGATGTAAGGCTGCACGATCAACGTCAGAATCGCGCCCAACGATGCGCCGCTCGATGCGCCAAGCACGTACGGATCGGCAAGCGGATTCCGCAGTAGCGCCTGAAACGCCGTACCCGCAACCGATAGCGAAGCGCCGACAACGATGCCGAGCAAAATCCGCGGCAAGCGGATGTCGATCACGATCATGTCGTAATTGCTGGAAAGCGCGCTCGTCCGATGAAACAAAACCTGCAACAAATCCGCAGCCAAACCGTAGAGGGAGACGGGAACCGCGCCTAGCTTCAGCGCAATCACCATCACCACAAACAAAATCACCGCAAGGTAAAAGCAATTGACGATCAGTCGCGTGAGTGTCAGCGGGCGCATGCACACTCCGCAATGTCGATGGCATCAAGTCGTGCTTGGGGTGGCGGTGTCGCGCCCGATCCATCAGGACTTTTCGATTCGGATTTTTCGCTGGGTGTCGTGCTTGCACCGGGGGCGCCTGAATTTGCGAACGCTTCGGGATGAAATTGCCGCGCTAGCTCGGCAATCGCCGAAACGATGCGCGGCGAAGTGCGCTCGATCGCTTCCGAGGTGTTCGCATAGCGATGGTCGCGCACCGCATTCAGAATTCGCCAGCCCGGCGATTCGGCCAGCGCGTCGATGTTGACCGATGCCGAAGCCATGTGCGATCCAGAGAAAACGAGAAAGTCCGGCTGCAATCGCGCCACTTCTTCCAGGCTGATCTGCGGCCAAGACTGTGGCTCGTTGATGATCGACGTCGCTCCCGAGTAGCGCAATGCGTCCGCGATAAATGTGTCTTGCCCGATCGAAATCAGCGGTTGCGGCCACACCACATAGAGCACGCGGCGCGCGGGAAACGGAGCTACGCGCTGCTGTGTCTCCAGCAGTTCCCGGCGCAGTTTCGTCGCGAGAGCGTCGCCTGCTTGCGCGTCGCCCATTAATGCCGCGAGCTGCTGCGTTGACGTCAGAATCTCAGCCACGGAATGCGCATCGGTCGAGTACGAAGGAATGCCAAGCGATGCGAGCGAATTCACTGTTTCGAGCCGGTTGATCCCCTTGGTTACGAGCACCACATCTGGATGCAGCGACGCGATTGTTTCGATGCTCGGGGTGATCGTTCCGCCGACGTGCGGTTTCTGCTTTGCTTCCGGCGGATAGTCGCAGTAGTCGCTGTCCGCGACCAGTCGATCCTGCAACCCCAGGGCGTAGAGCGT
>DATAMU010000254.1:0-4688 GCA_036266605.1 Candidatus Acidiferrum sp.
CTCGGTTTTCATGTCGAGCAGGTTGACGAAGAAATCGTTGGTCAACGTTTCGGGGCGACTGGTGAGGACGCCGTGTTTGGATTTGCCGAAGTTGGCGCCGAGAGCGCGGAGGCCGCCGACGAGAACGGTCATCTCGGGAGCAGTGAGCTTGAGCAACTGCGCACGATCGACGAGCAATTCTTCAGCGGGGCGATGCTGGCCGTTGCTGAGATAGTTGCGGAAACCGTCGGAGGCTGGTTCGAGCACGGCGAAGGATGAGACGTCGGTTTGTGATTGCGACGCGTCGGTACGGCCGGGCGAGAACGGAATTTTGATTGCGGTGCCGCCCTTTTTCGCGGCTTCTTCGATTGCGGCGTCGCCACCGATCACGATGAGATCGGCGAGAGAAACTTTTTTCTTGCCGGTCTGCGCGGTGTTGAATTCCTTTTGGATTCCTTCGAGTTTTGGCAGAACTTTGCCGAGTTCAGCCGGCTCGTTCGCCGCCCAATCTTTTTGCGGTGAGAGGCGAACACGCGCGCCATTGGCTCCGCCGCGCTTGTCGGACCCGCGGAACGTGGAGGCCGAAGCCCACGCGGTGCTGACGAGCTGCGAAAGCGACAATCCGGACTTGAGAATTTTCGCTTTCAACGCGGCGACGTCCTGCTCGTTGATGAGTTCGTGATCGACGGCGGGAACGGGATCCTGCCAGATGAGAGTTTCTTTCGGGACGAGCGGTCCGAGATAGCGCGCTTGCGGACCCATGTCGCGATGCGTCAGCTTGTACCACGCGCGAGCGAACGCCTCGGCGAACTGCTCCGGATGGTCGTGGAAGCGTTTGGAGATCGCGGCGTAGTTCGAATCCATTTTTAGCGCGATGTCGCTGGTCAACATGCCGGGCGCGTGACTCTTTGATTTGTCGTGCGCGTCGGGAACGGAGTTGGCGCCGCCGTTGTTGCTCGGCGTCCACTGCCACGCGCCGCCGGGTCCTTTGATGCATTCCCATTCGTACTTGAAAAGATTTTCGAAGTAGTTGTTGCTCCACTTCGTCGGAGTCGTGGTCCATGCGACTTCGAGCCCGCTGGTGATGGCGTGCGTGCCGTGGCCGTTGCCGAAGGAATTTTTCCAGCCGAGGCCCTGCTGTTCAATAGGCGCACCTTCGGGTTCGACACCGACATATTTTCCTGCGTCGCCGGCGCCGTGTGTTTTGCCAAAGGTGTGGCCACCGGCGATCAGCGCGACGGTTTCTTCGTCGTTCATCGCCATGCGCGCGAAAGTCTCGCGAATGTCTCGCGCGGAGCCGAGCGGATCGGGCTTGCCGTTCGGCCCTTCAGGGTTGACGTAGATGAGGCCCATCTGCACGGCAGCGAGAGGATTGTCGAGCTCGCGATCGCCGGTGTAGCGCTCGTCGCCGAGCCACTTGCTTTCGGGTCCCCAGAAAATATCTTCCTGCGGCTCCCAAACGTCTTCGCGGCCTCCGGCGAAACCGAATGTCTTGAAGCCCATGGATTCGAGCGCGACGTTGCCGGCGAGAATCATCAGGTCGGCCCAGGAAAGTTTGCGGCCGTATTTTTGTTTGATGGGCCAGAGGAGGCGGCGCGCCTTGTCGAGGTTCGCGTTGTCGGGCCAGCTATTGAGCGGGGCGAAACGCTGCGTGCCGTAGCCGGCGCCGCCGCGTCCGTCGGCGATGCGATACGTGCCGGCGCTGTGCCACGCCATGCGAATGAAGAAAGGGCCGTAGTGACCGAAATCGGCGGGCCACCAGGGCTGCGAGTCGGTCATCAATGCGTGCAGATCTTTTATGACGGCGTTGAGATCGAGCGACTTGAATTCTTTCGCGTAGTCGAAGCTCTCATCCATAGGACTCGAGAGAGCTGAATTTTGGTGAAGGATTTTGAGATTGAGTTGGTCGGGCCACCACGCCGCGTTGGTTGGGCCGCCGGCTACGGTGTGTTTGCGCGGGCCGGTTGCACCGGTAAAAGGGCACTTTGCTTCGGTGGGATTGCTGGGGTTTGCGGCTTCGGCTCCAGTGAAATCGGTGGCCATTTGATGCTCCTTTGGGTTTGCAGTTTGAAATTGTGGTGGTGCAGAAACTTTTATTGTGGTGATCGAGACTTGCGGCGCGCTTTCCGTTCGGCGCATTTGGTGCAGAGACCCCGAAAGATAAGTTCGCATTCGCGCAGGACGCGTTTGCCGAGAAAGCGCGAGGCGGGATTCGGCACGTTGTACCACTCCACATCTTCGACTTCGCCGCAGCGATCGCAGATGAAGTGATGATGGCGCATACCTTTTGCGTCGTAACGGGCGGCGCGACCCTCGACGGCGACTTCACGCACCAGGCCGGCCTTCACCAAATCGCGAAGATTGTTGTAAGTCGTGGCACGCGAAGAACGCGGATCGACGCGATTGACGGCTTCGAAGGTTTCGGCCGCGGTTGGGTGGCTGTTGTGATCCATCAGGAAAGCCATCACCGCGTAGCGCTGAGGCGTGCAACGTAAGCCCTTTTCTTCCAGGCACCGTTTAATTGAGTCCACGTCCATCTAGATTAGAATATATCTAATCTGAGAGTTTGTCAAGATGGGCCGGCGGAGATAATAGGCGGAGCGGATGAAAAGATTGTTAATTTTCGAGTTGAGCGAGATTGTCGGATAGAGGCTGAGTATTCGCAGGAATATCGGCGAGAGCGCCTGGTTGCGGCTAACAGCAATTTCGAACAGGTGCGGCGGGATCGGATTTCCACGCGATGCTCATCGGCGCATTGGCTGCGACGAAGTGCGCTTTTTCGAGCAGCGACTCCAGTGGCAGACGATGGGCGCCAACTGGTGCGCTCGCTCGAAAATCTCGCTCGGCGAATGAAATGATCTGGCGCTGGAAGGCGAGGATCACTCCGCTGACGCACATCGTCAGAATAACGACGCCGGAGATGCTCCCACGGTGAGATGACACAGAAAAAGATTTGCATATGGTCGCCGGATCGGATGTTTTGGCTTCAGGCGTCAACCCAGCGGCGCAAGAGGTTGTGATAAACGCCGGTCAGTTGCACACCTGTGGATGGATCGGACGAAGTCTGATTGACCTTTTGAATCGCGGTATCGAGATCGAAGAGCAGAGTGCGCTCGGCATCGTCGCGCACCATGCTCTGGATCCAGAAGAACGAAGCGATGCGCGCGCCGCGCGTTACGGGTTTGACGTGGTGGAGGCTCGACGCGGGGTAAATCACCATGTGGCCCGCGGGCAATTTCACGCTGTGGAATCCGTAGGTGTCTTCGACGATGAGTTCGCCGCCGTCGTATTCGCCGGGTCCGGCGAAAAATAACGTTGCCGAGATATCGGTACGAATGCGATGACCGGTTCCGGGGATTTGGCGCAACGCGTTATCGACGTGCGTGCCGAACGACTGGCCACCCGCGTAACGGTTGAAGAGCGGCGGGAAAACATGTCGCGGCAGAGCTGCCGAAATGAACAGCGGACTCTGGCCGAGCGCGTCCAAAATCATTCCGCCGAGTTCCCGCGCAGCGGGGCTGCCTTCCGGCAACTGCATGTTGTCCTTCGCGCGCGCCGATTGGTGGCCGGCTGTGACTTTGCCGTCCACCCATTCGGCTGCGTTCAAGATTTCCATCGAGCGCTTCACTTGCGCCGCATTTAGAACATCGGGAATCGTCAGAAGCATTCTTCGTTCGTCTTTCTTTCGTCAGAATTTGAAGTTCAGCCCGACGAGAGCCGTAAATGCCGGACCGGGGACGATATGGCCGGGATGCGGCTCGTCGTAGTAATAGCGATTTGTCAGGTTGTAGAGATTGCATTGGAGCGAGATACGCTCGGTGATCGGGTGAGTGGCCATCGCGTTGAAGACCCAGTAGCTGGGAATCTGCTTCACCAGGCCGGTCGTTGGATCGAGCGGCACCGTGGAGCTCGCCGTGCGGCTGTCAACGAATTGCGTTCCGGCGCCAGCAGTGAAGCGCCACGGCAGGTTGTAGGTCGTCCACGCGTTGAACGTGTTCTTCGGAACGTTGGCGAGTTGCGCTCCGATTGCCGCCGGGAAAAATTGTGACGCGATGACTTTGCCGTCGAGATAGGCATAGCTCGACAAAAGCTGCCAACGGCTGGTGATTCTGCCCGTTACCGCAACCTGAAAGCCATTGACGCGCTGAGTTCCCGCCAGTACGACCAGCAGCGGATTGGTCGGCGATGTTTCGCGTGCATTTTCTTTTGTGGTTTGGAAAACAGCGGCGTCAATCGAGAGCCGCCTCGACGGAAGATCCCACTTCGTCCCGACTTCATAAGTACGATTCTTCTCAGGCGAAAGATCGGCCGTGCCTGCCGAGAGCGCGAGAGTTTCCGCCGAAGGATTGAACGACGTGCCGTATTCGAAATAGACGCTGCCGTAGTTCACCGGCTTGTAGACAAGCGCGGCACGATAACTCGGCTGCTCATCGACGCGGCTGAATTGAGATGGAGCTGCTGCTGTCGGCGAAGTCGAGTTGTAGTCCGTGTCGAAGCGATCCCAACGCAGTCCACCGATCACGTCGAAGTGACGGCCAAGCCGGACGGTATCGACCGCGTATGTGCCGAAACTGATCGAGATCGCGTGAACGTCAGAGCTCACGGCCGACGTCCCGCTGAAGGGCTGGCCTTCATCGGGATTCAGCAGGCTCGTGGTCGGAACTCCGGTCCACGCAAAGCGCGTCGGGCTCGATGTTTCGCGACTGCCT
>DATAMU010000255.1:0-1836 GCA_036266605.1 Candidatus Acidiferrum sp.
GGCCGAGCAAGAGAAAACCGTAGTTGCTGTATTCCCAGCGCGATCCGGGCTCGTATTTCGGTTCGCGCGCGCCGTAGAGTTTGACGTAGTCGTCGAACGTTTTGAGTTCGAGGCGGTGCTTGTCGAATTCGGGACCGAAGAAATCGCCCGTTCCTCCGGTGTGAGAGAGAAGTTGTTCGATGGTGACTTTTGTGGCGATGTTTTTGTTCGGATAGTCGGTGAGATATTTTCCGACCGGGTCGCTGAGTTTGAGTTTTCCATTTTGCGCGAGCTGCAGGACGGCGGTGGCGGTGAACATTTTGTTCATCGAGCCGATGCGAAATTTCGTGTTGAGCGTGTTGGGGATTTTCTTGTCGCGGTCGGCCATGCCGAGGGCGGAAGTGAAAATCGGCGTGCCGTTTTTCGCGACGAGCGCGGCGCCCGAGAAGCGATCGGCGCCGGATTCCTGCTGTAGCTTTTCGCGGAAGGCGGCGAGCGCGTCGCGCTCGGTCATTCGCGGCAAGGCGAATTTCGCAGGCCGAGGGACGATGTTCAGCGACAGGCTCGTTACGCGACCTTCGTTGGCCGGGTCCACTTCCATAACGAAACGCGCGAATTGATCGGAGCCGCGCTCTTTGACGATGCCCACGAATTTTGTGGTCGTTGATGCGTCGCGATCGAAATCCTTGAACTCAAAGCCACCGGTGTCCTCGCGAAATTGCATTTCGTTATCGAGGTCGGCTTCGCCGGAGTGTGCCGGGTAGTGTTCCTTGAGGAATTGTTCGAGCTTAGTTTTGTCGCCGCTGTCGAATGCGTCGAGCCATGCGAAGAATTGGCGTCCAGCCGGAGTGTCTGGAATCCTCGGTGGCCGGCCATCGTCGGGCGAAGTCGATTGTTGTTGCTGTTGCTGCTCTTGCGCGGCCGCTGCGACAGCGACCGCTGACGATGGTTCGCGACCCCCGGAGCCGTCGCCTGGTGTGGCCGGGCCAGAAGCGGGCGGCAGATTGTTGAAACCGGAGCCGTTGGCTGCAACGGATACATGCGAAACAGGTTTTGCATTGACCGCAGCCAACGCGATCAACGTGAAGAAGGCGAATGCGACCAGGCCGCCTTGAATCACGCGCGGCGGCGGGAGTGGGCGGTCGTCAAATTCGATGCGCTCCCAGGCAAACTGGCCCGAGCCTGTTGCCGGCAGCGGCCCGAAGCGCAATTCTCCGATGAGCAATTTTTGAATCGCAACGCGCACGATCCACTGGCGTGCGAGCGAGGTGAGAGCGTCAGTGAAAAGTTCGATGCGCGCGTCGCGGTCGGCGATCTCGTCGAAGATCCAAAGCATTTCGGGTGCGAAGCGGCGGCGGAAGGAGGGTGGATGCAATTGCACGAGACACCGGTAGAGCGACCGCGACAGTGCCGTCATCAGGCTCTCCTCGGTTTCAGTGCGCGGAGATATGTTTTTGCGTCATGCACAACTTGTTCGAGGCGGGCGACTTCAGCGGCGAGAACATCGCGGCCGACGCGGCTGAGGCGATAGTAGCGACGGCGGGAATCGCGATCGTCGCCGGAAGTGGAGGTGGTTTTGGCAGATTCTTCGACAAGGCGATGGTTCATGAGTTTTTTGAGGTTGTCGTAGAGCGTGCCTGGACCGAGTTTGTACTTGCCCTGCGACTGGCGAGCGACTTCCTGCATGATGCCGTAGCCGTGGAGATCTTCGGAAGCGAGCGCGAGCAGGATATGGAGCTCGGCGGGGGAGAGAGGAAGGAAAGCGTGGAGGTCGTGTTTCATGGTCGGAAACCGATATATCGGAATCCGAGTATAGATGTCAAGACCCAGTCAGGTTGGTACCGGAAGAAAGTTGAC
>DATAMU010000256.1:0-1693 GCA_036266605.1 Candidatus Acidiferrum sp.
CAGGCCGGTGCGTCAGCTTTCGCCCCACTTTAGTTTGCTGTGGAGGATTTCGAAGTAGGATTTTTTTACGGGCTGAATGAGCTTGAGTCGTTCGTTCGAACGGGTGATGTGGACGCGATCGGATTGATTCATGGGGATACCGGTTTGTCCGTCGAGCGTTAGAAAAACGGATTCGGTTCCGGCGGAAAGATGGACGTCGATCGTGGAAGAATCGCGGATCACCACCGGACGATCGCTCAAAGTGTGCGGGCAGATCGGGGTGACGATCCAGGACTCGACGGACGGGTGGACGATCGGGCCACCGGCAGAGAGAGAGTAGGCGGTCGAGCCGGTCGGGGTCGCGACGATGAGACCGTCCACGCGATAGCGGGCGACGAATTCGTTGTCGATGATGAGTTCGAGATCGATCATGCGCGCGAGAGTGCCTTTGTTGACGACAGCTTCGTTGGCGACGGTCTGGCGTTCGATGACGCGGCCGTCACGAATCAGCTCCACGTCGAGCATGGCGCGTTCACTCAGCGGCAATCGGCAGGCAAGAGTGTCTTCGAGAGCGGAATACAACTCGTCGGCTTTGAAGCTGGTGAGAAAGCCGAGGCTGCCCATGTTGATCGGGAGTAAAGGGATGCCGAGAGGGGCGGCAACTTTTGCGGCGGCGAGAAGAGTGCCGTCACCGCCGAGAACCAGGAGCAATTCGGATTTTTCGGCGACTTCCTCGCGCGGGAGGCCTTTCGATTTGTCTGGGAGTGCGCCGGCGGTTTCGGTGTCGTAATAAATTTCGAGTTTACGCGACTTGAGCCACTCCAGCAGCGGCGGAATGACGACGGCAAGGTTCGAGCCGCGTGGGCGCGAAATGATGCCGATTTTCTTGAAAGGGCCGGTCGTCTGCATGGATGTTTGAGATTCTAACCTAGCCGCCGATTTTGCGCGCGTGGAGAAAGTATTCGAGGTTGCCTTCGGCGCCGGGCAAGCGGCTCGGGGCGACACCGAGGACTTCGAGTTCGTTGGAGGTGGCGGCGCTGCGGACTTTTTCGACGGCTTTCTGGTGGAGCGCCTCATCGGTGACGACGCCGCCGGCGGGAATGTCTTGTTTGGGCAGCTCGAACTGAGGTTTGACGAGGACGAGAAGATCGGCGCGTGGTTTTAGAACGCTGACGGCGGGCGCGAGGATTTTCGTAGCGGAGATGAACGAGACGTCGACCACGCCGAGATCGATCAGCTCGGCGATTTCTTGTGGTTGCAGTTCGCGAGCGTTGCGTTCGATTTTTACGACGCGAGGATCCTGCTGAAGCTTCCATGCGAGTTGGCCTATGTTTACGTCAACGGCGTAGACGCGCGTGGCACCGCGTTGGAGCAGGCAATCGGTGAAGCCTCCGTTGGAGGCGCCGATGTCGAGGCAGATTTGATTCGTGGCGTTGATGGAAAAGTCCTCGAGAGCGCCTTCGAGTTTTTGTCCGGCGCGACTCGCAAATTTCGGGGTGCGACTGGAAACAGAAATCTGGGCCGATTCCGGGATCGCCGTGCCTGGTTTGTCGATGCGAGTACCGTCAACTAAAACTTCGCCGGCCAGGACGAGCGCTTGCGCTTTGGAAAGGGAATCGGCGAGCTTGCGATCGAGAAGAAGTTGATCGAGGCGAATTTTACGGGGTTTCTGAGGCACAAGCGTGGCTCAGGCGCGACGAAGGACCAGGAATTC
>DATAMU010000257.1:0-2511 GCA_036266605.1 Candidatus Acidiferrum sp.
GACGTGGGCACAGAAAGGGCACTTCACTCGGCTGGTTCTCCTCGCCGCATCTACGCGTTTCCGCTTTCCAATTGCTGGTCTTCGCGCTGCTTTTCGCCCTCGGCCAACCGCTTCAATTCGCCGAGCGACATTCCTTCGTGAATCAGCAGCGGCACACCCACCAAAGCGACTCCGGCAAACGTGATGAGCCAGATCAAAATCGCCGCGGCAGCTGCGGGCTCATTTTCTACTCCAAATATGGCTGTGTAAGCAAGGAAGCAGGCGACTTGCGAGCCGCCACCGACCCCCGGCAGCTGAATCGCCGAGCCGACCAGCGTGAACGCCAGAATCAGCAGCGCATCGCCGAAACCGATCGACGCGAGCCGGCCGCCGAGGCTGTGCGAAATCCACACGTACAGCAACGCGACGCCAACCCAGTGCAGCGCCGAATACAAAACCGCGAGCGCGAGTTCGCGCCACGTTCGAATCGTCTGCACGCCGCGCGCGAAGCCCATCAAGATGCCGCCGACCTTTGCGCGCCAGCCGCCGGCGTCGCGCCACGACTGCGTGCGGCGTTCAAGCATCGCGGTGCCGTGTAGCCGCAAATAAACAAGAAAGACTACCGCGCCAATCACGCCGATAAAGAGAATCGAACCGGTAGTTCGCGCCGCCGCTTCGAGTTTGCTGGTCGATGCCCCAGCTTCGCCGGAAATCGCATGCGAGTGAGATTCGAACAATACCAAGCCGAGTCCGGCAATGACGGCAGTGCACGCCGTGTCGAAAAGCCGCTCGAGAAAATACAACCCGAACATATCGGCAACCGGCAGCCGTTCTTTGCGCGCCAGCAGCAACGGCCGAATCGGTTCGCCCGCGCGGCCAAGCAGAAAGATCGATGCAAACCCGGCCAGCGTCAGCCGGTAAATCACCCAGAAATTCGATGGCCCAAGATTCGATTGGAAAACCTGCCAGCGCGCCGCACGCAACGCATAACATGCATAGATCCCAACCAGCGATAGCACCAGGTAATACGGATTGGCGTTGCGCGCACTGGACCACAGTTTGGCGCCGCTAAACCCGGCCAAATTGATGAATCCGCTCGACCTGTAAATTACAAATCCGAGGACGGCGACAGCAACAACGACGAGAAGAATTTTCCTGGAAGACGCGCTCATGCGTTTTAGAAGCGTACTGGCCGCGTTTGGTACGCGTCAAGTTAAGCAGCTGTTATCGCGAACGAAAGCGGCGTAAACGCAAACGTAGCGCCGGCGTCTTGCCGGCGGTTTTTCTTCCGGCCCCAACCATGCGAGCGACGCGACGATAGCTTTCAACCGCCCTGCCGAGCCCAGCAGGGACCTACCTCGGCCAAACCCCCGCCGTAAACGTCCGAATCGTATTAAATCCCAAACTCTCATACAGCCGCACCGCCGACTTATTCTCGCTCGTCACCGTCAGCGTCAATTCGCGAAACCGCATCCCGCGCAGCGCATCGGCCGACGTCTGCATCAACATCCGCCCGAGCCCGTGCCCCTGGTATCCCGGCAGCACGCAAATCTGCGTCGTGTGCCCAACCGCCGGCGAAACCTCGCTCGTCAGCACCACCCCAATCAACTCATCGTCACCCGGCCGCCGCAACACAAAGGACGCACTCGGAATAAACTGCCCGCAGCCCGGCAGCAAAATAATGTTCTTCAGAAATTTCAGCGCGCCGCTGCGGCTGCGATATTGATCGTTGATCTCGCCGTCGATGTGGTCCGCGTAGCAGAGATAAATCAGCTTCGCGCACGGCTCGAAAAATCGATCGCTCCAGCGATCGAGCCGCATCCCGCCCGACGGCGCAGGCTTCGGATCGGCCGGCTTGCGCAAATCGAGCAGCATGAATTGCCGCGTGTAGAGATGAAATCCCTGTTCGATCAGCGGCGCATCCACCGGCCCGCCGAACGGCATCAATTGCGCTTCAATCCGCGCCAGCTGCGGCACCGCACGCATCGAATACAGCATTTCTTCCAGCAGTCGGCGTCCGATTGTCGCCTGTGCGTACTTATTCGAAACGTACAGCCCGCCGATCAGTCCTTTTTGCTCTTCCAGCACATAAAACGAATACCCGGCAGGCGTGCCGTTTTCGAACGCGACCGATCCGCAGAGCGCGTGTGCTTCCAGAAAACGTTTGATCAAATCCAGCGCACCGCGATAGTCCCAGTGCAACTCATCGCGCCAATGCGACGCCTCTTCTTCGAGAAGCGGCTCCAATTGGCGCACTGTAGTTTGGCGGAGATCGACGATATTCATGAACGGGTCCGAAATGCACTGGCCGGCGCAAACATCATATCCGGCAACCAAAAGTAAACAAAGCGCAGGGCATTAGTCAGACAGCGCGGGATGAGTATTGGTTACATCCCTAACAGGAAAGCCTTTAAACGCAAAGCTCGCACAGACGTCGGCGCGATCTACCAAAATCCGGATTCGAATCGGAGTGCGGGAATCTGCTTGGGGCGGGAAAGAAGGCCCGGCAGTTCGCCGGGCCTCTATACAAGT
>DATAMU010000258.1:0-3876 GCA_036266605.1 Candidatus Acidiferrum sp.
ATCGTTTCGGCCACCATGTGCACGCTCTCGACGTCGTCCCACCCTTTCAGCGGCGTGCTTTGCAGCATGTTCATCGCTTCGATGATGGCGACTCCGCCGGAGCTCGGCGGCGGAGACGTGAGAACGTCCCACGCGTGCGAGCTGCTGTCGTGATCCTTCGCGTTGTATTGCGCGTGTAAAACTTCGCGCACCTTCGGCTTGTAGTTGGCCAAGTCGTCGAGCGTGATCAGCCCGCCGTTTTTCGCGATGTCATCGACCACGGCGTGCGCGGTATCACCAGTGTAAAACTCGGCCGCGCCGTTTTTCGCGATGCGCTTCAACGTGGCAGCAAGTTCCGGCTGGCGCAGCGTATCGCCGGCCTTGAGCATTTTTCCGTCGCTCAGGAAAATGTGGCGGCTGACGCTGAATTTCTCGAGACCGTTCTTTTCCTCGACAAACTCATGTGCCAATTTTGCGCTGACCGGAAAGCCATCCTCGGCAAGCCGAATCGCGGGCGCCATCACATCGGCAAGTTTCAACGTACCGTAGGTCTTCAGCGCGAGTTCGAGTCCGGCGACGGTACCCGGCACAGCGATGGATCGATAGCCGATCACGGAACCGGTGACATCGTCGTTCGGGATCAGTTTGCCATCGCGAATGTACATGTCGCGTGTGGCTTTACCCGGTGCGACTTCGCGATAGTCGAAGAAGCTCGAGCGGCCATCGGCGAGCCGCACGAGCATGAAACCGCCGCCGCCGATGTTGCCTGCCGCCGGCTCGACGACCGCTAGTGCGAACGCGACAGCAACGGCTGCATCAACGGCGTTCCCACCGCGCTTCAGAATTTCAACGCCGGCCTGAGAGCCGAGTTGCTCATCGGTCGCGACCATTCCATGAGATGCGCGGACAGCCTGCTTCGGCCAATTCTGGGAATCGACTGCATGCGGCCGAAATTCCGCCGCAGCTTGCGAGTGGCTTGGCGCGGCGCAGAAAAGGGAAATCGCGAGCACGAACGCCACTTGCTTCGCGCACGAACTCATCACGCGAGAAATTTTCATAAGACGGCAAACACTAAGGGATTCGCGCAACGAGGTCAAGAAGTGAAGCGCGCAACAGCGGCGATACTCCGAGGAACCTTGTGATGTTGTCGGTGAGAAATGCCCTCAAGCTGGAGCCGAAAGGCTTTTGGGTGCGACATGGGCCGATGCATTCGTTGCCAACGCTTGCGCTCCTTGGCCGTTCGATCCGGATTCTATCGATGTGCGGTGCTTTGCTGCGCCGCCGGTGTTGCCGCCGTCGAAGTCACCGACGTGCCCGTTGCCGACGCGCGACCGGCGGCCGCCTGCGTATTCTGTGCCGCTGCGCTCGGTTGCGCCGGGTACTGTGGTTGCGCTTCCAACTGATACGCCAAGCTCGTAAATGCCGCCGGATTGAAATCGTTGATCAAGCTTGCGACCCGATCGACCTCCCGAATGTCGGCCGCGCTCAGTCCGATCGCTGCC
Source organism: Candidatus Acidiferrum sp. (assembly GCA_036266605.1). Classification (GTDB taxonomy): domain Bacteria; phylum Acidobacteriota; class Terriglobia; order Acidiferrales; family UBA7541; genus Acidiferrum. The sequence continues at coordinate 1,482 of DATAMU010000258.1, forward strand.
AGCGCGTCATTGAGCGCTTGGAGCTGCGTTTGCTGTGCCACGCTGCCCGCACTGGTCGCCGCCGTCGAAGTTGAATCGGAAGCCGCAGCATTATTCGACGTGTTCGGCGAATTTATTGACCCCAGCCCATTCGGAGCCGCTGCAATGGCGCCTCCACTCGCTTGCCCCGCTGCCCCTGCGTTGGAAGCCGCACCAACCGCCGTCGAACGATTCGTGTCTGTCGTTGATTGCCCGGAAGCGGAGACGAGATTCGGTAAGGCTGCCGCCTTCGGCGCGCTAAACAACCCAGCCGCCTCCGCCGTCGAATTCGCGGACTCCGTCAGCGCCGACGGCGTAAATTGATCCTGCGGCAGCGCCGAAGGCGACGTTTGCGCGGCACTCGCGTGAGTGCTTGTCTTTGCCTGCGCTAACCCGGGCGATTGCTGAGTCGAATTCTGCCCAAGCAATCCATCGTTCAAATTTACGACGCCCGTCACAGACACGATGCACCTCCACGCTGGCAGCGCACCTTGTGACAAGTTAGCCGCCAGCCTCAGACGCCAATGGTGAAGGGGAGATACAAACGAAGAAGCCACAAGCTTTCGAAGCTTCTACAGAGGGCATCGACCAACCGGAAGAAAACTTTAGTAGAAAATGAAAGGGAAGCGCAGCGCAGGCGCCCTGCCTAAGAAATTAGCTTTCGCCAAGAAACTCGATCGTCGGCGGCCCCGGCAACAATCCCGCCGCAGTTCCTTGCTCGATCAGTTCCTTCACTGCCTGCTTGCCGCGTTCGCCGTAACCCATCGTCCATTTATTCACATACATCCCGATGAATTTGTCGGCCAAATCCGGATCCATATCCCGCGCAAACTCCATCGCGTACGCCAGCGCCTCCTCGCGATGCTCTAGCCCATAGGCCACGCTGTCGCGAATCGTTTGCGCAATCTGGCGTCCCATCTCTGGCCCAAGCGACTTCTTCACCGCGTTCCCGCCAAGGGGCAGGGGAAGCTTCGTCCGCTCCATCCACCACGCGCCCAGATCGATCACCTTGTGCATACCAAGCTGCGGAAACAGCAACTGCCCCTCGTGGATCAGCAGCCCCGCTTCCACGGTTTCGTTCTGCACCGCGTCCAAAATCTTGTCGAACGGCATGACTACCGCTTCGAAATTTGGCTCGAACAATTTAAGCGTTAGGTACGCCGTCGTCGTCAGCCCTGGTACGCCAATCCGCTTGCCCGCCAAATCCTGCTGCCGCATTGAACGCGACGCCACCACGATCGGTCCGTAGCCTTCGCCGAAGCTCGCGCCGCAATCGAGTAGCACATATTTGTCGCGTAGCGCCGGATACGCGGCAAAGCTGATCGCCGTCACGTCGTACGTCTCTTTGTGCGCCGCGTCGTTCAGCGTCTGAATATCCGAAAGAATGTGCGTGTATTTGTATCCCGGCGTCGAGAGCTTATGGGTCGCCAAGGCATAAAACATGAATGCGTCATCTGAATCGGGCGAGTGAGCGAGCTTGATTTCCATCGTGTGTTGAGCGGTCCTTGGGGTCGCAGTTGTACCGGACATAGTGTTCGCCCTCTCTTGTCAGCGCTGGGTCGCCGGCAGCCGTTCGGGTCCGACTCCGAGCAGCGGGACTAAGCCCAGGCAGTGTCCTTCCCGAAACGTGTCCTCCACGGGAGGCGTCAGGAAACCGAAGGGTAGGCGCGAACGGCGCGTGCGCGCGGACAAAACATTGCGGCTGGGCAAAATTTCCGCGCCAAAAGACTAGCATATCGGCGCGCGCGGCGACAGTCCCGCAGACCAAGCGGTTTGATATCAGCAGCTTAAACAGCGCCAAGGAATGAATCGCGTTCTCAACCTACAGCGCCGATACCATATGCGCGATCGCATCGTCGAACGTCACGTTTCCATCGAGATACGGCTGCCAAAATCGCTCGAGCAATTTCAGGTATTCATCCCACCCGCGCTGATACAACCTCTCGCGCACGGCGTACGGCTCATACTCCCCATTTGCATTCCCATCGAGGCTCTTCATCACCGGCTTGATCACTTCGCCCGTCGTGTAAAACACCAGCGCATGCCACAGATCGCGCGGAATCGCCTTGTCGCGCTGCCGGCACTCGCGATTGATTGCAAGCTGCACGGGCTCCGCGATTCCGTTCGAAGCTTCGTGAAACAAAACCTCCAGCGCCGCGCTTCCCTGGTTCCGCGGATCGGTGCTTGAAATCACCACGCGCAGCGGGTCGATCGTCGTGTACGCGCCGGCATAATTCGCGTATGCGGATACATCGACGCGAATGCGCTGCTTCGGCCATCGCGTCTGGTAAATTTCTGCGAGCCGCTGCGAAAGCGAAACCCCTTTGTCGCGCACCAGAGGCGAAACACCCGCGATCCATCGGCGATTCGCGCGGTC
>DATAMU010000259.1:0-3596 GCA_036266605.1 Candidatus Acidiferrum sp.
AGGCCCGTGATGATGCCGGGAAGTATGAGGGGTAGCAGGACGAGTCTGCGGAAGAGTGCTTTGCCAGGGAAGTCGGCGCGGTCGAGTGCGAGTGCGGCGAGGAGACCAAGTGTGAGGGCGAGCGCGACGCTGGCAGCGGCGACAATAACGCTATTGAGTACGGCTTCCCAGATGGCGACGTCGGCGAAGAGTTGGCGGTACCAGTCGAGGGTGAAGTGTTGAGGCGGGAAGCCGCCGACTCCGTCTCGATTAAACGAGTAGACGACCAGTACGATGATGGGGAGATAGATGAACGCGAAGATCAGAATCGCGCAGGCTGTGAGGATCGGCGCGCGCGATGGAAATTTTGCGGATTTGGCGGCGCGCGTCATTTGAACGACCATCGCCTTTCGAAACGTTCGGTGAGAGAGAGAAGCGTGATGGTGATGATGAGAATGCAGACGGAAATTGCGGCGCCGAGCGGCCAATCGTAAGCGGCGCCGAAAAGGCTTTGCACAATATTGGCGATCATTGTGCCACTGGGACCGCCGACGAGGAGCGGTGCGAGGAAGTCGCCGAGCGAGAGTACGAAGGCGAAAGTTGCGCCGGCGATCAGGCCGGGCATCGAGAGCGGGAGGACTACACGCAGAAACGTCGTGAGGCGATTCGCGCCGAGGTCGTGGGACGCTTCGATGAGCGGGCGGGGGATGTGTTCGAGCGAGGCGTAAATCGGAAGGAAAACGAACGGAGTGTAGATGTGGGTAAGCATCACGATGACGGCGAACGGGCTGTAGAGCAACGCCCCGACGGGTTCGTGCGTGATGTGCAGATATTGAAGGAAGCCGTTGAGGACGCCGTCGCTGCCGAGAATTGTTTTCCACGCGTAGCCGCGGACGAGATAGCTGACCCAGAGCGGGACGATCACAAGCTGGTAGAGGAGTTCTTTGCGCGCGCCGGCGTGGAAAGAGAGGTAGTAGGCGAGAGGGTAGCCGAGCAGGACGGAGAGCAAGGTGACGGACGCGGCGATGCGCATCGTGCGCAAAAGAACTTCGACGTAAAGAGAATTGGAGACGAGCTTGTGATAGTTCTGGAGGTTCCATTGGTGGACGAGGAAGCCGTCGCGGACGAGCCAGAAACTGTGCGCAAACATCAAGACGTAAGGAAGCAGCAGGAAGAGACCAACCCAGAGCAGCGGCGGCGCGGTGACTAACGTTTTGTAGACGCGAGAATACATTGGTAAGGCGTCGTCAGCCTTTCACTTGGACGATGTCGTCCGCGAGAAACGAAAATTCCTGGCCGCTACTTATGGAATTGCGTGCGGGGATGCGCGCGCGCAACAGTTGGCCGGTGCCGCATTCAATTTCGAGAAGCTCGCTGGCACCGCCGTAGACTTGTCGCTGGATTGTGCCGCGAAAACGGATGTATCGCGCGGAAACCGGCAAAACATCGGGAGCGATCTGAATCGCTTCGGGGCGAAGCGAGAAAAGCGCCGGGCCGTCGCTTGCGGACGTCGACCACTTCAGCGAGCCACAGGTAGCAATTCCGTTTTTTATGTCGGCGCGCAGTAGGTTGGTCTGACCGATGAATTGTGCGGTGTACGCAGTGGCTGGGTGTGCGTAGATTTCGCGTGGCGCGGCAACTTGTTCGAGGGCGCCGTTGCGCAGCAGCGCAATGCGATCAGAAAGCGCCATCGCTTCTTCCTGATCGTGAGTTACGAATAGAAACGTGATGCCGACCTCGCGCTGGAGCGATTTCAGCTCGCTCTGCATCTGCTTTCTGAGATTGGCGTCAAGGGCGGAGAGCGGTTCGTCGAGGAGTAGGAGTTGTGGCCGGTTGATCAGCGCGCGAGCGAGTGCGACGCGTTGTTGTTGGCCGCCGCTTAGCCTCGTCGGCTTTGCGTTGGCGAATTCGCTCATCTTCACCATTTGCAGAGCCTGATCGACGCGGCCTCCGATCTCAAGCTTCGGCGCATTCTTCACACGCAATCCGTAGGCGACATTGTCGCGGACGCTGAGATGAGGAAATAGCGCGTACTGTTGAAACACCGTGTTGACGCGGCGTTTGTGCGCGGGCTGAATGTCGAGGCGTTCTCCGCTCATCCAGATTTCGCCGGATGTAGGTTGTTCGAATCCGGCAATCATTCGCAGCAGCGTTGTTTTTCCGGAACCGCTCTCGCCAAGAAGCGTGATGAACTCGCCCGCGGCGATGTCGAGCGACAGGCTCTTCAACACTTCTTTGTCGCCAAACCGCTTGGCCACACCGCGCACGGCGAGCAGTGTGCCCGAGCCGCCACGCGAGGTGCCGCTCGTGGCGAGGTGTCCGTTTGCGGGGGAAGAGCTCACGGCGCGTTCTTTACCTCATTCCATATTTCGGTGTACTTCTGGCGTCGGGGAACATCCTGCCAGAAGTAGATTCGCTTCATGTAAGCGTCAGGATCGTCGAGATGCAGGCTCTTCACTTCGTCTGGCGTGAGAAGTTGTGCGGTTGCAGGATTCGCGGGCGTGTAGTGCGTCACGTCGGTCACGAGCTTCTGGGTTTGCGGCTCGACCATGTATTCGAGAAAAGCTTGTGCAAGTTCCTTGTGCGAACTTGCGGCGGTGATCATCAGATGGTCGATCCATCCTGTCGTGTTCTCTTTCGGGATGGTTTCGCCAATCGGATAGTTGAGTTTACGAAGTTGCGTGGTCATCAGCGGCCATCCCATTGCGGCGATGATTTCGTGATGTTGAAAAAGATTGGTGAGCGCACCGCCGGTCGCCCAAAAAGTTCGAATATTGGGCTTTAGCTCGATCAGTTTTTTCTTCACCGCTTCGAGCTGCTCATCGCTCAGGTTGTAAAGCTGACTTGGATCGGGTTTGTCGTAGCCGAGAACTTGCGCGGCCATGTAGACACTCGAAAGTTCATCCCAGAGCGAAATTTTGCCCTTCAACTTGGGATTCCAAAGATCGCTCCAGCTTTCGGGCGCCTTCGGAAATGCATTCGTATCGTAAAGTAGTGGATTCGGGCCCCACACGAATGGAACGCCATAAGTTTGCCCGTTCGCCTTAACAAGTGGTGATTCGCGCAGGCGTGCTGAAAGCTGCGGGTATGCCGGAATTTTGGAGAGATCGATTGGCGCTGCGAGCCCGGCCTTCACGATCGAAGTTGCGACGTCGCTCGAAGGTGAAATGACGTCGTAGCTGCCGGCGCTGCCGCCGCGCAATTTCGCAACGAGTTCGTCGCTCGAGCCCATGTACGACGCGACGACCTTGCAGTGATGCGCATCTTCAAAGGCTTTGAGGAAGGAAGGGTCGGCGTAACCTTCCCATACGAGCAGGCTCAGCGTTTCAGTCTTCGGGCCGCATCCCGCGAAGAGAATCGCCACGATAAAGAGTGCCGCGAACGCCGCTCGCCTCATTCCGCTCCCCCTCTGCATCCGACAGTTGCGCCAGGCCGGTGTGGTGAAAACAAAACCGCTATTTCGATTCACCTTGATACACGACGCGCCCACCGACGATCGTCGTCGTTACCTTAGTGTCCGAAATCTTGTGCGGATCGATGTCAAAAATATTCTGCGAAAGAATAATAATGTCCGCTAATTTGCCTGATTCGATCGAGCCCTCGGTTTTTTCGCGGCG